>JBKPMA010000583.1:0-6941 GCA_046731935.1 Acidobacteriota bacterium | reverse complement strand
GGAGCCGTACTCGCCGCCGTGCAGCCGGCCGGCGAGTTGCGGAGGATGATACAGCGCCTTTGCCGCGATGCCGTTGAAGCGCTCCGCACGGCGTGCCGTGTTCCGTGCGTTGGCGAATACACGCCGGGACTCGCGGAGCATGCGGGTATCGAGCTCCAGGAGGGTGCGGCGCAGGGCGACATCACTCTCGATGTGGTCGAAGTCGCTGTAGGGCGTTCCCGCGAGCTCGTAGGCCGCCCGGTACTGATGGATCAGCCACGTCACTTTGTGCGGGTGGCGCACGAAATACGTAGGAAATTTCGTCGCGATCACGCAGTCGATCGAGCGTCCGTTGCTTTCGGAGAGATCGATCAGACGCCAGGCAGCGGCGTGCGCGAGGATCTCTTCTTTCGGGTACCACTTGAAGGGGATCGAGACGAGCTCTGCGTCGTATCCGCGCGCCCGGAGTTCGGCCACGAGGCTGCGCACGTGCAGCTCGGCTCCCCCTTCGACGAAGGGTACCTGGGCCTCGCACACGAGCACGGTGCGGATCGTCATCTGAACAGTGTGTCGGGGTCGGGATGAAAGTCATCCCGCCCCCATTTTTTACGTGGCAAACCTGAAATTGATGATGTCGCCGTCCTGGACGATGTATTCCTTGCCTTCGAGGCGAACCTCGCCGTGATCGCGGCAGACGGCCATCGAGCCGCGCGCGATCAACGCATCGTACGCCACGACCTCGGCCCGGATGAATCCACGCGAGATGTCGGAATGGATTTCACCGGCGGCATCCTGCGCGGAGGTCCCCCGCGGAATGGACCAGGCGCGGCATTCGTCTTCACCCACCGTAAAGAACGACATGTAGCCAAGCAGGTCGTAGCTGGCGCGGATCACGCGCGCCAGGCCGGACTCCTTGAGGCCCAGATCGGCGAGGAACGCCGCCGCGTCGCCCGCCTCCAGCTCCGCGATCTCGAGCTCGATCTTCGCGCAGAGCGGTACGGCGGCCACCGATCCGCGGGACGCGAACGTCGTCAGGCCCGACAGGGCGAGCGCGGCCGCCGGATCGCTCCCCGCCGATGTGACATCTGCCTCGTCCAGATTGATCACGACGAGCAGCGGCTTGGCGGAGAGGAGCTGAAAGCCGCGCAGCCGGCGGCGTTCCTCGACATCGAGGCCCAGCGCGCGGAGCGGGGTGCCATTTTCGAGCGCCTCCCGGCAGCGGATCATCAGATCGCGTTCGCGCTCGAGCTCGGCGGATTTGGTCTTCTTCAGATCCTTGTCGAGGCGCTCGAGCCGCCGTTCGGCGACACCGAGATCCGCCAGAATGAGCTCGTCCTCCATCGCCTGCGCGTCGCGGGCGGGATCGACACGGCCCGAGACGTGCGGGACGGCTTCGTCCTTGAACGCGCGCACCACGTGGACCAGCGCGTCCGCGTTCCGGTACGCGGCCACATCGAGCAGCGCCTGCGCGCCGCCACCCCCGGTGCCGGCGATATCGGCGAATTCGACGGTGGCCGGCACCCGTTTCTTCGGGTTGTACATTGCCGTCAAGCGATCGAGCCGGTCGTCGGGCACGCGGGAGACGCCGATGGCGGCCTCGCTACGACCGTGGCCGCGCGCCGGTTCACGAACCGCCGTCATCAGCTGGAACAGCGTGGTCTTGCCGGTGGAAGGAAAGCCGATCAGTGCCGCACGAAGCATTCAGTAGACCGTGATGAACCCCGCACTCTGAGGCCGTTCGAGGGGTTCACAAACGACACATCGTAGCACGCAGGTCCCCGTACCCTGCGGGTCGTGCACCTAAGCGGGACAATAGGTATCGGACGATGCGCCTCGGTCGAATACCCTCCCTTCGAACAGAAGGCGAAACTTTGGCGTAAGTTCAACTGATAGAGAGTTTTGCGTTGACAACACTGGACCCCTTGCCTACTATCCCGGTGGACTAGAGTGGAGTCTAGTGGACCAGGACACTGCCCTGCGGGGGAACGCGCCCGCCAAGATCGATGACAAGGGACGCCTCAAGGTCCCGAACGGCTTCCGTGTGCTCATTCAACGCGAGTACGGCCGGGATGTCTTCGTCACCAGCCTCAGCGGGGACAGTGTGCGCATCTATCCGATGCCGGTCTGGCAAGGCATCGAACAGAAGCTCGCCGCGATGCCCTCCACGCATCCGGCGCGGCTCAAATTTCTCGACCGCGTGAACTTCTACGGACAGAGGGCAGAGCTCGACGTGCAGGGGCGCGTGCTCATCCATCAGCGGCTGCGCGATGGCGCCGGCACGACCAGCGAAGTCGATGTCCTCGGTCAGTACAACTACCTCGAAGTATGGAACCACGACCGGTTCCTTGCCAAGCTGCAGCGTGATCCGTTCACCGACGACGACGCGCGCGCGCTGTCCGAGTTCGGGATCTAGGGCGGAGGCTGGTGGTGGCGATCCACGAACCGGTGCTCACAACCGACGTGGTGACGTGGCTGGCTCCTTCCGGAGGCGGTCTGTTCGTCGACTGCACGGTCGGCCTGGGCGGACATACCCGCGCGCTGCTCGACGCGGGCGCGTCGCGCGTCATCGGCCTCGATCGTGACGCAGATGCGCTCGCGCTTGCCGGGGCCTCGCTGGCGTCGTACGGCGATCGCCTCGAGCTGGTTCACGCGGACTATCGATCGCTCCCGGCCGTGCTCGACGCGCGCGGGATCGATCGCATCGATGGTGCGCTCGCGGATCTCGGCGTCTCTTCACTGCAGTTCGACGCCGAAGGACGCGGCTTCTCGTTCCGGCGCGACGAGCCGCTCGACATGCGGATGGATCGCAGCGAGGGACCGACCGCGGCCGATCTCGTCAACAGCGCCGACGAGCAGGATCTGGCCGACGCGATCTTCCGCTTTGGCGAAGAGCGTTACTCCCGGCGGATCGCCCGCGCGATCGTCCAGGCGCGCGCGGCAGCGCCTCTGGCGACGACCGGTCAGCTGGCGTCCATCGTGCGGCGCGCCGTGCCGACGCGCGGCTATCAGCGGATCGACCCGGCGACGCGCACCTTTCAGGCGCTGCGCATCTGGGTGAACCGCGAGCTCGACGATCTCGATCGCTTTCTGCGCGACGCCGTGCGGCGGCTGCGCGATGGCGCCAGGCTCGTCGTGATCAGCTTTCATTCGCTCGAGGATCGGATCGTCAAGCACACCTTCCGCGCGCTCGATCGCGGCGGTGAAGCCGTTGCCGCCGTGCTGACCAAGCACCCGGTGGTGCCTGGAGACGAGGAAGTCTCCCGCAACCCCCGCGCGAGGAGCGCGAAGCTGCGGGCCATTCGGCGCCTGTCAGACCAGACGGCCTGACGCGGAGCAGATCATGGAAGCCTTCGAATACGCGATCAAAAAGGACATTCGCAACAACGCGATCGTCCGCGAGATCGACCACGCACGGCACCGCGAGCTGTGGCGGTGGACCGCGACGGTCGCCATGGTCGCCGGCCTGCTCCTCTGCACCGCGTGGCAGCACTTCGAGCTGCTCCGCCACGGCTATGAGACCGATCGGCTGCAGCGCGAGCGCCGCGAGGCCGAGGCCGTCAATCGCACGCTGCGCCTTCAGCGCGAGACGCTGCGGTCGCCACAGCGAATCGCGCACCTCGCGGAGACCAAATACGGAATGGTCCAGCCGAAGTTGAGCGATGTCTTCATGATCGATCGCGTCGAAGCCGCCGAGCCGCCGGCTCCATCCATCGTCGCCAGCCGTTGACCGAGGAGCCGCCGATGAGCGCCCCGATCTCTGACTCCTGGCGGTTGACGGTTCGTCCCCGTCTTGCTGCCGTTCTGGTGATGCTCGTGGCGTGGTCCACCGGCATCTCTGCGCGTCTGGTCTACCTGCAGGTGTACCGGCAGTCGGAGTACGTGCAGAAGGCGGACAGACAGCAGCAGCGTGTCATCACCTATGCCGGTACGCGCGGAGAGATCCTCGATCGTGAGGGCCGGGTGCTGGCGTACAGCGTGCCCGCCCAGTCCGTGTTCGCGGTGCCATCCGCCATCGACAATCCGGCCGCTGTGATCAAGGGCCTGTGCAGCGTGCTGACGGATTGTTCGCCTGACATTCGCGCACAGCTGCGGGAGCGCCTGTCGAACAAGAAGCGGCAGTTCGCGTGGGTGCGGCGTCTGGTCACCGACGGCGAGGCGGGTGCGATTGCACGGCTCAAGCTCGATGGCATCGGACTCAGGACCGAGAGCCGCCGTGTGTATCCGAATGGATCGTTGATCGCGGCTGCGCTCGGGTACGTCAATACCGACAGCGTCGGGCTCGGCGGGATCGAGCAGGCGTGGAACAAGTCGATCAGCGGCAGACCCGGCGTGGACTTCGTGCAGATCGACGCCAAGCAGCGCGTCTACAGCCGCAACGAACAAGCCCCGATTCCGGGCAACACCGTCGAGCTCACCATCGACGAGTCCCTGCAGTACGTCGTCGAGCGCGAGCTGGCCGCCGGTGTCGCCGCGAATCGTGCGGCGGCCGGCACCGCAATCGTGATGGATCCCACGACGGGAGAAGTGCTCGCCATGGCGAGCGTGCCTACGTTCGATCCCAACGACGCGGGCGACGTGCATCCGGAGACGCGCAGGAACCCGGCAGTCGAGAGCGTCTACGAGCCGGGATCGACGTTCAAGATCGTGACGGCTTCGGCTGCGATCGAGGATCAGGTCGTCCCGTTGAGCCGCGTGTTCTCGGTCACCTCGGGCTACATCATGATCGGTGATCGACGGATCAACGACTCGCATCGCTCGGCAGTCGATCTGACCTTCGAGGAAGGCCTCATCAAGTCGAGCAACGTCGTGGCCGTCCGCGTCGGCCAGATGCTCGGTGCGGATCGGCTCTCGCGGTACGTGACGCGCTACGGATTCGGCGCCAAGACCGGTATCGGCCTCGCGGGTGAAACCTCTGGGATCGTCTGGAATACGTTGACGCCGAGTGCGCTCGCCTCGGTGTCCATGGGTTACCAGGTCAGTGTGACACCGCTGCAGATGGTCACTGCCGCCAGCGCCGTCGCCAACGGCGGCGTGCTCATGCAGCCGACGCTGATTCGAGCTGAGCGCGTTGGCGAGCGTCGTACGATCTTTCAACCGCATGTCGTTCGGCGTGTCGTATCGCCAGAGACCGCAGCGACGCTGACGTCGGTCATGGAAGAGGTCGTCCAGCGCGGCACTGCAAAGGCTGCGCAGATCGAAGGCTACCGGATCGCCGGCAAGACGGGTACGGCTGCGAAGATCGTCGACGGACACTACTCGAAGAGCAAGTACTTCTCCTCATTCGTCGGTTTCTTTCCGGCCGAGAAACCGCGTTTCGCCATGCTGGTGGTGATTGACTCGGCGTCGGCCGGCGCGTACTTCGGCGGCGCGGTCGCCGCGCCCATCTTCAAGCGCATCGCCGACGCAGCCATCCGCCAGTTCGGGATCCCACGCAGCTTCAACCCGCTGGCGCCTGTCCTCATCGAGCATCGCGACGCCGTGCGGCTGAACGTGTCCGCGCCTGTCGTTCCGCCGATGCTCACGACGACCACAGAGGATCCGGACCTCGTACCCGACCTGAGCGGGCTCACGGCTCGCGAAGCGTTGCGCCGCCTGGATCAGCTGCACGTTCGCGCCCGTCTCCACGGCAACGGGATCGTCGTGCGCCAGCGTCCCGCCGCGGGCACACCGCTCGATCAGGCAGATGAGTGGCAGGTCTGGCTGGACCGGGCCGCGCCCGCATCGTCAGCGATGCTGACCAGCGACGACAGCGGGGAGCCTCGCCCATGACAGTCGGAGCGCTGCTCGAGGTGCTCGGTCCGCCTGGCCTGCTCGCGGAGACCGCGCGAGTGCCGGTAGACGTCGCCTCGACGCGCGCGACCGGAGTCGCGTACGACTCACGGCGCGCGACGGCCGGCAGCATCTTCGTCGGGCTGCGCGGCCAGCATGCCGATGGCGCCGCATTCGCGCCGCAGGCCGTGGCCCGCGGCGCTTCGGTCGTCGTCGCCGAGACACCAGCGCCTGCAGCGCTCGACTGCCCGTGGGTCGTCGTGACCGACGCGCGCGTCTCGATCGCCGTACTGGCCGCGGCGTTCTACGACCACCCGACGCGGGCGCTTCGCCTCGCTGGCATCACCGGCACGAACGGCAAGACGACGACGGCGTATCTGCTCCGGTCGATCTTCGAGGCCGCAGGCCTTCCGTCCGGTCTGCTCGGGACTGTCGTCTACAGCACCGGCGGCGAGGATCGCGAGGCGACACGGACCACGCCGGAGGCGCCGGATCTCGAGGCGCTCTTTCGCGACATGGTCGATCGCGGCCGGCGCGCTGCCGTGATGGAAGTGTCGTCGCACGCGCTGGCGCTGCGCCGCGTCGACGCGCTGCATTTTTCGGTTGGAGTGTTCACGAATCTCACTCGCGACCATCTCGACTTCCACGGCGACATGGAGTCGTACGCCGCCGCCAAGCGTCGCTTGTTCGAGCTGCTGCCGGACGGCGCTCCGGCCATCGTGAACCTCGACGATCCGAAGGCAGCGTACTTTCTCGAAGCGGCCCGGAAGCCGGTCACCTATGCGCTGCGGCGGGTGGCAGACGTCACACCTGTCGATCTGACGCTGTCTCTGAACGGGCTGCACTTCGATACCGCAACGCCCGCCGGAGTCGTTCGCGTGCGATCGAGCCTGGTCGGCCGCCCGAACGCCTACAACATCCTCGCGGCCATTGCGACGGCAGTAGGACTCGGTCTTCCGATCGCGGCTATCGAACAAGGTCTCTCGTCGCTGGTAGGCGTGCCGGGACGATTCGAAGTGGTGTCGTCGCCGAACGACGACGTCACCGCCATCGTGGACTACGCGCACACCGACGATGCGCTGAAGAACCTGCTGGAGACGGCGCGGGCGATGGCGGCAGGACGGCTGATCACGGTCTTCGGCTGCGGCGGCGATCGAGATCGCACGAAGCGGCCTTTGATGGGCGCCGTCGCC
>JBKPMA010000582.1:0-14881 GCA_046731935.1 Acidobacteriota bacterium | reverse complement strand
CAGGCGCTGTGTGCGGCCGCGGCCTCGGTCACCTGGCCTGTCTACGTCGCCGGTGCCGCGCTTGCGCCAGACGGCCGGCCGGTCGCGTGCCCCAACGTCGAAGTGCTCGGGACGCTGGCCCCGGCTGGCGTGCAGGAGTGGCTGTCCTGCGCCTCCATTTACGCGCAGCCCGCGCGATACGAACCGTTCGGTCTCTCGGTGCTGGAAGCCGCACATGCCGGATGCGCGCTGGTCGTCGGCGACATCCCCAGCCTTCGCGAAATCTGGGGAGATGCGGCAGTCTACGTGCCACCTGACGACACGAACGCGCTCGCACAGGCGCTGCAGTCGCTTATCGACGATTCGGTCCGCCGGTCCGCTCTGGCCGCTCGCGCTCGAGAGGTTGCGGCGACGCTCGGCGCGGATCGGATGGGCGAAGGTTACTGGTCGATCTATTCCAACCTCAGAGGCAGACGGCGTCAGGTGGCCTGACCATGCGCGTCGCGTTGTTCTACCACTCGGTATTGTCGGACTGGAACCACGGCAACGCGCATTTTCTGCGCGGAATCGCATGCGAGCTGGGCCGGCTCGGCCACGACGTGACGGTGTACGAGCCCATCGACGCGTGGAGTGCCCGGCACCTCGTGGCCGATCACGGCGCGAAGGCGCTCTTCGCCATGCGGCAGGTCTACCCGACGATTCGGTGCGTACGCTACGACGAGCACACGCTCGATCTGGACGACGTCCTCGCGGGCGTCGAGCTGACCATCGTCCACGAATGGAACTCACCAGGGCTCGTGCGCCGCATCGGCTGCTACCACAGAGTGCACTCGGGCGGCGTCCTGCTGTTCCACGACACGCACCACCGCTCGGTGTCGAGTCCCGAAGAGATAGCTTCGTACGATCTCTCCGGCTATGACGGCGTGCTCGCGTTCGGAGAGGTGATCCGGCAGCGATACATCGACATCGGTTGGGCGCAGCGCGCCTACACCTGGCACGAAGCCGCCGATGCCACGCTGTTTCGCCCGGTGCCCGGAATCCCGCCGAGCGGCGATCTGGTGTGGATCGGGAACTGGGGCGATGGCGAACGCGCCCGTGAGATCGACGAGTACCTCCTGACGCCGATCGAACGGCTCCATCTGCGCACGACCATCCACGGTGTGCGGTATCCCGACGAAGCACTCGCTGCGGTCCATCGATCCGGCGCGACGTACGCGGGCTGGCTGCCCAACTACGACGTGCCTCGGACGTTTGCCGCGCATAGAGTGACGGTTCACATTCCGAGACGGCCGTACGTCCGCGCCCTGCCAGGCATTCCGACCATCCGCGTCTTCGAAGCCCTGGCGTGCGGCATCCCTCTCATCAGCGCGCCGTGGGACGACGTCGAGGGACTCTTCCTGCCCGGCGTGGATTTCCTCGTTGCGGAAACGGGCGCCGACATGGAGCGCCTTCTGTGCGACGTCTTGTGCGACACCGAGCTCGCGACAGCCATTGCCAGTAGCGGCCGGGACACGATCCTCGCGCGGCACACGTGCGGGCATCGCGTGCGCGAGCTTCTCGCCATACACGAGTCCATCCGCGTCGGCTCCGTGCTGGCGGAGGTCAAGGTTTGAGCGTCCATCGGCCAAACATCGCGTTCTTCGGTTCCAGCCTCGTCTCGGCGTACTGGAACGGCGCGGTCACGTATTACCGCGGGATCATCCGCGCCCTGCACGCCCGCGGATATGCGGTGACGTTTTACGAGCCGGATGCGTTCGAGCGCCAGGCACACCGCGATATCCCCGATCCCGACTGGGCGCGCGTCGTCGTGTATCCGCCGACGGAAAGCGGCGCGGAGCGTGCGGTACGCGAGGGACGCGCTGCAGACATCGTGATCAAGGCGAGCGGGGTTGGCGTGCTCGACGACTGGCTCGAGGCCGCAGTGCTGGCCGAACGGCGCCACCAGTCGCTCGTGCTGTTCTGGGACGTGGACGCCGCCGCGACGCTCGATCGACTCGCGGACAATCCGGCAGACGCGTTTCATGCACTGGTGCCGGAGTTCGATCTCGTACTCACGTATGGCGGCGGGCCGCCGGTGATCGCGGCGTATGAGGCGGCCGGCGCCAAACGATGCGTTCCCATCTACAACGCGGTCGATCCCGAGGTGCACCGCCCGGTTGCCCCCGATCCACGGTTCAGCGGCGATCTCGCGTTTCTGGGAAACCGGCTGCCCGATCGCGAATCGCGCGTGGACGAATTCTTCTTCCGCGCAGCCGGGCTCAGACCAGACTTGACCTTCGTGCTCGGCGGGAATGGCTGGCAGACGCGGCCGATGCCCGGGAACGTCCGCTACGCCGGTCACGTGTATACACGCGATCACAACGCGTTCAATTGCTCCGCACAGGCGGTGCTCAACATCAACCGCAGCAGCATGGCGCGCGTCGGGTATTCGCCCGCGACGCGGGTCTTCGAGGCGGCTGGCTCCGGCGCATGCATCGTGAGCGACGCATGGGAGGGGCTGGAGGAGTTCTTCGAGCCTGGCCGCGAAGTGCTGGTGGCCCGGAACGGTGCCGAAGTGGCGGCCGTGCTCGATACGCTCACGCCAGAGTCTGCTGCCGCGATCGGCGGCGCGGCCCGGCTTCGGGCGCTCAGAGATCACACGTACGCGGATCGGGTCGAACAGCTCGTGCAGCTTCTCTCGATCGAGCAGGCGGCATGAGCGCAGCGGCGCGGGATCGTCCGCTCGTCGTCGTACTTGGTCTGGCCATCACATCGTCGTGGGGCAACGGACACGCGACCACCTACCGTGGACTGTTGCGTCATCTCGCGTCGCGCGGATACGACGTCCGGTTCCTGGAGCGCGATCTGCCGTGGTACGCCGCGAATCGCGACATGCCCGCTCCGCCTGGGGTCACGACGACGCTCTACCACTCGCTGGAGGATCTGCAGCAGCGATTCGAGGAGCTCGTGCACAACGCGGCTCTCGTGATCGTCGGATCGTTTGTCCCGGACGGCATTGCCATCGGCGAATGGGTGACGGCCGTCGCCGGCGGTGTGACCGCGTTCTATGACATCGATACGCCGGTGACGCTGGCGAAACTCGACAACGGGGGCGCGGATTACATTTCGAAGAGGCTGATCCCACAGTACGACCTCTATCTCTCGTTCACCGGCGGGCCGACGCTCGCGCGGCTTGAACGCGACTACGGAGCCAGACGCGCGAGGCCGCTGTACTGCTCGGTCGATCCGGCGGCATACCTGCCGCGTGCGTCAGACACGACATGGGAGCTCGGGTACCTCGGGACGTACAGCGCCGATCGCCAGCCTGCGCTCGAGGAGCTGCTGCTGACACCGGCGCGGGCGCGCAGCGGGGAATCGTTCGTCGTGGCGGGTGCGCAGTATCCCGAGGGCATCGACTGGCCGGCGAACGTCGTCCGTCTGACGCATCTCGCGCCGCGGGAACATCCGCAGTTCTTCACCGCGCAACGCTTCACACTGAATCTTACGCGCGCTGACATGGTGCGCGCAGGATGGTCGCCGAGCGTGCGACTCTTTGAGGCTGCGGCCTGCGGCACGCCGATCATCAGCGATCACTGGGACGGGATCGACGAGTTCTTCGAGCCGGGCGTGGAAATCCTGCTCGCATCGTCGGCCGACGATGTGATGGCGTATCTATCGACGATCGGCGACGACGAGCGCCGCCAGATCGGCGCGAGGGCGCGTGCGGCCGTTCTGGCACGTCACACCGCGGCACATCGCGCGGCGGCTCTGGACGTCTTTGCCCGGGACGCGCTCAACCAGCGGCCGTGAGGATCGTCATCTTCGGCCTCACGATCAGTTCCACCTGGGGCAACGGCCACGCGACGTTGTGGCGGGGCCTGTGCCGCGCGCTGCACCGTCGCGGACACGACGTCACGTTCTTCGAACGGGACGTACCGTATTACGCGGCCCATCGCGACGATCAGACGCCGGCGGGCTGCCGGCTGCGCCTGTATTCCCGATGGGAGACCGTGCGAGCCGAGGCCGAGCGGGAGGTGACCTTGGCCGACGTGGCGATGGTGACGTCGTACTGTCCGGACGCGCAGGAGGCGTCCGAGGCGGTGCTGGCGTCGAACGCCGGGCTGCGAGTGTTTTACGACCTCGATACGGGAGTGACGCTCAGTCGCATGCACGCAGGCCTGCCGGTCGAGTACTTGCCGGATCGAGGGCTTGGCGAGTTCGACCTGGTCCTGAGTTATACGGGGGGCCGCGCTCTCGACGAGCTGAGGCGGCTGCTCGGCGCGCGGCAGGTCGAGCCTCTTTACGGCAGCGTGGATCCGGAAGCGCATCGCCGAGTGACCACGCAGGCGCTGCCGCGATTCGATCTGTCGTATCTCGGGACATACGCCAACGATCGGCAGGCGAAGCTCGAGGCGCTCTTCGTCGAGCCCGCGCGCCGGCGTCCGGAGCAGCGATTTGCGATCGGTGGATCGCAGTACCCGGACGGCTTCCCGTGGACGCCGAACATGTACTACCTTCAACATCTGCCGCCATCCGTCCACCCGGATTTCTACTCGGCGTCGGCCGTCACGCTCAATGTCACGCGCGACGCGATGGCGACGTTCGGCTACTGTCCCTCGGGCCGGCTGTTTGAAGCGGCCGCGTGCGGCGCCGCGATCCTCACTGACTACTGGGAGGGCCTCGAACGATTCTTCGAGCCCGGCGAGGAAGTGCTGGTCGCGCACACCACGAACGACGCACTCGCCGCCATCGATCTGCCGCCGGGCCAGCTGACGCGCATCGGCGATGCTGCGTTGACCAGGGTGCTCACCGAGCACACGGCCGACCACCGGGCGGTCGAGCTCGAGAGCATGCTGACGGCGGTCCGGCCCGTGCGATCGCGCGCCTGATTGGAGGCGAAGCCATGTGGGGCATCATTCCCGCGGCGGGGCAGGGGAGCCGTATCCAGCCGCTTGCGTTTTCGAAGGAGCTGCTCCCGGTCGGCACGCGGGTCGAAGGCGGCCGCGAGCGCCCGCGGGCGGTGAGCGAATACCTGGTCGAGCGGTTGGTGAGCGGCGGCGCGACCCGTCTCTGTTTCGTGATCTCGCCGGGCAAGTCCGACATTCTCGAGTATTACGGCGGGTCGGTCTTCGGCGCGGACGTTTTCTACGCGGTCCAGCCCAAGGCGGCGGGCCTGTGTGACGCGGTGTTCCGGGCCGCGCCCCTCGTCGGACTGGACGAGTGGGCACTCGTCGGCCTGCCGGATACGATCTGGTATCCGCACGAAGCGCTGGCCGCCCTGCCCGATGATCCAATCTCCTTTCTTCTGTTCCCCGTTTCCAATCCCCAATTCTTCGACGTGGTGTGCACGGATCCCTCCGGCCGTGTGGAGGAGATACTCGTGAAGCAGCCGCATCCCCGATCGCGGTGGATCTGGGGTGCGTTCAAGGTTTCGGGGCGGACTCTTCACGAGCTGCACGACTTCTGGCGGCGCCCGGAACGGGGCGATGAGTTCATCGGCACACTGATCAACGCCTACATCGCGGAAGGCGGCGCGGTGAGAGGCCTGCGGCTGGGCACTGATTACGTGGACGTCGGCACGGTCACGGGTTATCGCCAGGCGACGATACTGCTCAGCTCGAAGGCCGACCACGACAATTCTTCCCTTGGATTATTCGCTGGCCACTCATGACGCGAGACCGCTATCGCGCGCGTGGCAGCGACCGATAGCTTGAGTACCGCGACCGGGTCTCCGGACGCGCGCGCGCTCGAGTGAGCTCTACGACACAATCCATCGCACGCTGGGTCTGGCGGTATCTCCGTCCGTATCGAACCGAGACGGGCATGCTCGCCGTCTTGTCGCTGTTCGAAGTCGGCCTCCGCCTGCTCTCACCCTGGCCGCTGAAGCTCGTCATCGATCACGTGCTCGGAGCGGAGCGTGTCAGCCCGTGGGAGCAATCCGCGCTCGACGCGACTCAGGCCCTCGCGGCTCTTGCTCCTTCGCCCCGGGAGCGTCTCCTGATCCTCATCGTCCTGGGCGGCCTCGTCGTGCAGCTGACGCATCAGCTCGTCATGATGTGGCACACGCGTCTCACCGTCGCGACGGGACACCGGATGGTGCGTGACCTGCGGGCGGAGCTGTTCGCACATCTGCAGGCGCTCAGCCTGGGGGATCATGCCGCCATTCCCCGTGGCGATGCCGTCTACCGGCTCTCGTCAGACGCCGCCTGCCTCGAGCATCTCGTGATGCGCGGCCTCTTTCCGATCCTGTTCTCCGCAGTCACGCTCGTCGTCATGTTCCTCGTGCTGCTTCGAGTAGACGCCACCCTCGCCGTCGTCTCGCTCTCGGCTGCGCCGTTCATGTTCATCTGGCTGAGGGTCAGTGCTCGACGGATGCATCCGGCCGCCGCTCGCGGCAAAGAGGTCGAGGCGGCACTCGTGCATTACCTGCAGGAAGTCGTCGCCGCCTTCTTACTGGTGAAGACGCATACGCGCGAAGAGTTCGAGCAGCGCCGGTTCCGGCAGATCTCGAACCGCGCGCTCGACACACGAGTCGATGAAGCGTCGCACGAGTCGCGGTTTGGCTTCGGCATCGGCGCATTGACCGCGTGCGGCACATCAGCCGTGATCCTGGTCGGCACGTTGTCGGTTCTCCACGGGCACATTCCCTTGGGCACGCTGCTGCTGGTCCTGTCGTACCTGACGTTCGTGTACGGGCCGCTGTGCGGCATCGCGAACACGACGGGGGCCCTGCAGCAGGCGCTGGCCAGCGCGCGGCGCGTGCAAGCGACGCTGACCCTCCCCACTGAGCCGCCGGTCACGCCAGGACGCATTCGGCCCCTGGCCATCCGCGGCACCGTGGCATTCGAGTCGGTGAGTTTTGCGTATCGCACAGGGCGCCTCGTGCTCCGTGACGTCAGCTTCCGCGTCGATGAGGGTGAAACCGTTGCGCTCGTGGGGTCATCAGGCGCTGGAAAGACGACCGCTGTGAGCCTGCTGGCGCGCCTCTACGAGCCTACGGCTGGACGAATTCTGATTGACGGTGAAGACATCCGGACGTTCGACCTGCGACAGCTTCGGCAGCAGGTCGCGGTAATGACGCAAGACACGCTGCTGCTGTCCGGCACGATTCGCGACAACCTGCGCTACGGCCGCCTCGACGCGACAGACGACGAGATCCGGGTCGCAGCGGAGCGGGCACACGCGCACGACTTCATCATGGCGCTGCCGGACGGCTATGACACGTGGCTGGGAGAGGGCGGTTGGAGTCTGTCTGGTGGGCAGCGCCAGCGCCTGGGTATTGCAAGGGCGTTCGTCAAGAACGCACCTGTCCTGATCCTCGACGAGCCGACCGCCGCGCTCGACACGATTTCGGAGCAGCTGATTTGCGGCAGCCTGCAGACACTGTCTCGCACCCGCACCACGTTCGTCATCGCGCACCGCCTGTCAACGGCGCGCGAAGCGGACCGCATTCTTCTCTTTGACGAGGGGCGTATCGTGGGGTCGGGCGTGCACGACACGCTGATACGGGAAAGCGCGCTCTACAGAGCTCTGGCCGAGCAGCTTGGGGATCGGCGGTCCGCCGGCAGCGTGCGCCCTTCGTTACGGCCGGCTGCGACGGCGGTGTAAGAGCGCCTCGAGCTCGGAGCGCACCGTACGAATCACCGGTGCCCAATCACCCGCGTTCCGTTGCATGAACCTGCGGATCGTGGGATATGCGATTCGCGCCTCGTCGGTCCGCCAGCGCCAGTCGGGGTCGCTGTGCAGCAGCAGCCACGTCTCGACCGCGAGCGCTCCCGCCAGATGGGCAGGCATCGAATCGACGGTGATGAGCAGATCCAGGTCCCGCAGCACGCGCGCGTGATCGACAATCCGCTCGATGTCGGGATGGCACGCAGGCAGGTGCGCACACTCCTCGTCCACCGCGTCGGCCTGCGCAATGACCCATCGGATCCCGTGCAGATCGAGCAGCGGGTGCAGCTCTCTCATCGTCAGTGATCGACGCGGATCCCACACTCCAGCGCGCCAGACCAGCCCGACGGTCGGCCTGCGGTCGGCGGCGAGCGCTCCCGGATTGACGTGAAAGTAGGGAAGCTCCCGTGCCGGTGCCAGTAGCGGACGCTGAAGCGCGTCGGGCACTTCCATCGACTCCAGATCGACGTCGAAAGCCACGTCGGGTGTGCCATCGTGAAGCGGCAGCAGCACCGGCGACGGGCGCATCGTGCTGAGCAGCTCCAGCAGTTTCGGCTGCGCCCACAAATGGACCGACGCCGCGCGATCCATCACGTCGGGCACGAACCGGGCGAACTGAAGCGTATCGCCGAGCCCGTGGTAACAGCGGATCAGCACGCGCTGTCCGTCAATCGGCGCTCCGTTCCAGATTCGCTGGAGGTGACGCGGCAGATGCTCGGCGGCGTCCATTGCTGGGCTATCCCGACGCTACTGGAAGCGGAAGAAGACCTCGCGAATCCGGCGATCGACGGCCTTCACGAGACCGGTGAGCTCGGACAGCGCGTGCTTCAGTGCGGCACTTGGAGTGTCTGCCGCGGAGGTTACGGTCAGGAACACCAGGATCGTGCGCGGCCCGAGGTGCAGCGTCGCGTCATCCAGCACCGCCAGCGCCGGCGGCGCTTTCTGGAGGGCGAGCCGGATGTCTTTCTGCAGCGGCAGGGAGGCGGCTTCACCGGCAATGAGGCTGCGCGTCGCCATCAGAATGACGATGGCATCCGCGATCAGCAGCAGGCCAATCAGACACGACGCCACGCCGTCGGCCCAGAGCAGCCCGAAGAACCCACTGGCCCCGACGCCCACTGCGGCGATTGCCAGTCCCACCAGGGCCGCGAGATCCTCCAGCAGACTCTCGTAGAGATTGGGATCCTTCGACCATTCGATGAACCGCCAGAGGCTCGGCTCGAGATTCGGCAGCGTGTGCACGGTGATGATCCGCCGGTACTCCCGGTAGCCGATCAAGAACGAGTAGCCTTCAAAGAGCGCCGACAGAGCGAGCACACCGAGACTCACCGCGATCGATTCAATCGGTTGCGGATGGCGCAGCTCCATCACGCCCCTCCACAACGAGACACCGCCTCCGGCCAGCAGCACCAGCACCGCGACGATGAAGGTCCAGAAGTAGATCTCCATGCCGTAGCCGAAGGCGTGGCTCGAATCGGCGCTCGCGCGGCTGCGTTTGTTCCCAAGCAGGAGCAGCAGCTGATTGGTCGTGTCGGCCGAGGAATGAATGGCTTCGGTGAACATGGCGCTGGAGCCGGACAGCGCCGCGGCCGTGAACTTGGTCAACGCGACCAGCGCGTTGCCAATCAGCGCCGCGATGACGACTCTGGTGGATCCGTCGGTGAGACTGTTCTCGTTCACGGGCGCCGCACCGACAGAATCCCGTACGCGGGTCGATCAATATTTCTTGACGAAGACAAAATCCAGGGCCGCCGGTTCCACACGCCGGCCGACCGAGTGACTCGTCTGCGCGCCTTCAGCGGCGCTCGTCTGCAGCCGCAGCGTTTCGGTGAGCTGATAGTCCAGCAGGAACTCGGTCACGTCCGCCGAGCCGAACTGCTGCCGCACCTTGATGAATACTTTCTCCCCGAATTGATTGCCAATCGCGACGCTCGGTCCCGCGCCGGCATCGCCGCCTGCCGAAATCTCCAGCAGATCGACGTCGAGCGCGTCCCGGAGGGCCTCGGCGAGCGGGGCCGTGACGAACCCGCCCGCGAGTGTCGCCGCCGTCTGTGCCACCGACGTCCGCTCACCTTCGCCGAGCTCGTTCACCGGTCGATTGAAGACAATCAGCGACAGTACGTCGGCCTCATCGAGCGGCGGCGTGCTGCTGATATCGAGCGCGGGACGCTTCGCCGTGCCGTGCACGTGGATTTGGGCTTCGATCCCGGCGATATCGCGGATGCCGGTCACATCGAGCGTGGGGTCCGTCGGATCGGGGCCCTTGAAACTGACGGTGCCGTCGCGGCGCAGATCGAACCGCCGCCCCTTGAACTCGTAGAACCCGCGGACGGTCCTGATGCTGCCAACGATGAGCGGACGGTCGCCGGCGGCCTTCGTCGCCTGGATGTCGCCGCCGAGCGTGAGATTCAGATTGCCGATCGACAAACCACCGGAGGTGGTGCGCACGTCCTCCCCGCGAAGGATCAGATTATTCGGGATGCGGAGGTGCGCGTCGAGGCTCACGGCGTCGAACAGCGACGGCGCGGCGGCGGCAGGCGCCGTGGTCGTCTGTTCCGTCGGTGCCGCCGGAGGAGCCGCAGCGGGCGACGATGCGGGCGCGGCAGATGCGGACGTGCCGGCGGTGTTTCCCGTCGCAATGGGCGCAGACGCCGTCGTGGCGTACGTCGAGCCATTCATCTGCTCGAGCACGCGATCGACCTCGATACGACCGCGGCGAACGGTGACGCTGCCCTTGATGGCGATGTTGGGCAGCGACCCGGCGACGTTGCCGTCCACGTCGAGAGCGACCTCGCCGAGACGGCTCTTCATGATCTGGAAATCCTGCGCGTTGATCCGGACGTCAACACCTCCGAGCCGCTGTTCGGCAAACGTGAGGGCGCCGGTCGCGCTCAAGGGATGCCCGTTCTCGTCGAGGACGTGGAACGTGTCGATGGCCACCTGATCGTCGTGCAGGCGGATCGCCGCTTGAAGCCCCTGCAAGCGCGTGTCGGTCTGGTTCACGAGGAACGCGCCGCCGTCGATCGTCAGCGTGCCGGAGAGCTGCGGTGTGCCGACGGTGCCGGCGACGGTGAGATCCGCGTGCGCCGAGCCGGTGACGTCCTTCACCGCGGTCGTGAACGTCTGGACAAGACCAAGGTTGAGCGTGCTCGTCGTGAGCTTCGCGGAGATCGGCGCCGTCCGCCGCGCGTCTGGATCGCGCCATGTAGCCAGACTGGGCAGTGTGCCCGTCAACGACAGCCAGGCGCCCGGACTCTGCTCCAACCGCACATCCACTGTCGCGCCCTGCGCATCGTGATGCGCCTTCGCCGTGACACGGTCGTACGTGAAGTTCTGAGCGGCGCCCTTGGCGACCGTCAGCGAGGCATCGACGACCGGATTGTTCAGTGCGCCAGACATCGTGGCGGTCGCGTTCAACGTGCCTGCCAGTCCGCGATTGCCGGCCGTGAGCTCGTCGACCTTCGCGAGATCCACGTGCTCGGCGGCAATCGTCAGCTTCGTCGGTGCGCCGCCGGTACCGGCTGCCGGCTGACCGCTGAGAGCCGCGACGTCCTGAAGATTCACGCCTCCGGCCACCGACAGGCGCTGCTCGCCGTTGGCGAGCTGAAGGTTCTGCACGGACACGTACGCGGGCGTATAGACGACTTCGGCCGGCGTCCCGCCCGGCATCGCCCACGTCGTGCCCTTCGAACCAACCAGGAGGTGATCGAGCCGCACATCGACGGCGTCCGGCCTTAGCTGCACGGCTCCGCGGGCCTCGGCATGACGGTCGCGCTGGTCGACAGTCGTGTCGAAATCGGCGGACCGATTGGCGTAGCGCACCTTCGCCGACAGGCTCTGGATCTCCTGTCCCGCGGCCTTGACGAGTGTGGCGTCGAGTGCCGCTGTGGCCTCGGCCTGTTGCACGTCGAGCGACGGCACCGCAACATCGAAGTCGCTGTGGGCGCTCAACGCTTCCACGCTCGTCCCGTACTTGACGTTGGTGAGCTTCACGGTCCCATTCGTGCTGAGACGCGCGCGATTGCCAGTGACTACGCCTTCGAGCGCCGCCAGGCCGGACACGTCGCGAACGCCAGCCAACGCACCGAGCTGGCTGAGATCGCCGGCTGCAACGTTGTAGGAGAGATGCGACTCTCCACCGTCTGTGAGGGCGACCGTGCCGGACGCGTGCGCGGTCACCGCCGCGCTGTCGACGGTGAGATCCGCGACTTCGGCCGTGCCTTGCTTCAGCGTCGCATCGAGGCGCACCTGCCGAACCTGTTGGCCCGACAAGGCGAACGGAGCGAGATCCACCTTGACATGCCCCGCGCTGGTTTCGATCGCCGGCGCAGTCATGTCGGCCAGGTTCACCTGCGCGTCGAGTGTGCCGCCCAGCGACGTATCGAGATCCGCACGCGCGGCCAGCCGTCCGAGATTGACGGCATCGAACCGGCCGGTGACGGCGGCGTCCACCGCTTTCTTGTCGACGTTCGCGCGAAGGTGAACATCCGAAAGCCGGGCGTCGGGAAATTCGGCGCGGGTGACGGTCACATCGGCGTCCGCAGCGATCGTGTCGATCGACCGGCCGCGGCCGTTCACGGTAAACGCGGCATCGACCGCTCCGGCCAGCCGGACGTCGTTCAACGCGTGAATACCGGCAGCGCTGCCGAGATGTTGGGGATTGAGATCGGTAATGCGGCCCGTCGCCCCGTACGACAGGTCGTTCTTCGATTGCGCCACCGTCACCGTCGTACCGCGGTCGATCGTCGCGCCTTCGACCGTCGAACGATCGAACTGCAGTCGGGCCTGCAGCCGGTTGGTGTTCCCCGACACGTGGTATGCAGCGGTGATGTCGGTGTGCAGGCGAGGCACAGGCACGGACGCCGGCAAGCGGTGCAGACCAAGGTGGCTGGCGTTGCCGCGCAGGTCGAACGACACGGTGCGGCGCTCGCCGAGCGGCAAGCCGAGCGTACCGTCAGTCGTCACCGTCGCCCCGTACGCGGTGGCGCGCGCCGTCACTTTTGCGCGGTCGCCCTCGAGGTGTGCCTGAACATCTGCCGCGTCGGCGGCATATCCGGCAGCTCGAGACGGCTGGAGGTGCAGGTTGACGGTGCCCCGAACCGTGCGGTTGTCGGGCGAAGTCACATCGAGCGCGACGCGCCCTGTGACATCTGAAGCCGGCTGCCCGGCCTGCAGGACCGATGCATTGATGTGGGCGAACGAGACGTCTGCCTTTATGGAGCGGTCGGGCTCCATGACATCTGCGGTGACGCGTCCCTGCACCGTTCCGGCCTCGCTTCGAACGTTCAGATCCGAGCGGACGCTGCTGAGCGGGCCTGAGATCGCGATCTCGAATGCAGGACGCAGGACTATACCGCCGAGCGCGGGGACGAAGCCCGCGAACTCCGGAACTGTGACTCGCGGCGACGTCACCCGGAGATTCGCGTCAGGCGCTCCCAGGTAGTTCCGAACCATGCCGTCCACGCGGAGGCTGCTCTGCGCCGTCTCGACCTGCAGCTTGTCTACGTGCACATCGTCGCCGCGGATCGCGAGCGTTCCACCGAGATTCTTGAGCCACAGATCGGGGCCGCTCGTTTTGAACGCGAGATGGGCGATCGTCAGCGTGAAATCGACTGGCTGATAGGAAAAGCTGCCGTCGAAGTCGAATCCTGTGACCTGGCGCGGCAGCCGGACGGTCGCCGCCGCACTGGTCGCGGTCGCGTCGTCGATATCGGCGCGGCCGCCGATGATCCGGATTCGGCGGAGCTGAATGGGGCGTCCAGGGCCCTGGCGATCCGCTTCTGCTGCCTGCTTCTTTGCGAGACGCGCGAGATTCCAGCCGGCCGCGTCTCGATGGGCGCGGATGACCGGATGCACGATCGTGAGATCGTCGATGATCGCGCCGTGCGAGACGATCGTGAAGACGTTGTAACTGAGTCCGATACTGTCGGCTGCCACCACCGTCTCGCCGTGCTGCGCGAGCCGGACATGCTGCAGGCTGACGCCGGTGAACAGATTGCCCGTCAGGCTCGACGCCTGGAACTGTCCCTCGAGATAGCGCTCCGCCTCACGCGACACATAGACACGCAGCCAATCCTTGAACCACGGCGTCTGCGTCACCGTGATGGCGATCACCAACAGACCAAATGCCGAGAGCGCAACGTATGCCGCGATCCTCAGCCATCCACGAAACCTGATCACATGTTCCCCCTGGCGCATCAGAACGCTTGACCGATGCTGATGTGCACGCGCCAGTGCCGTGATTCGGGCTCGCCATTCACGACCAGTCCCTCGATCGGCGTCAGCTGGTAGCCAAAGTCAAACCGCACGGGACCCACGGGCGTTTGATAACGCACGCCGGGCCCCACATCCGCTCTCATCCCGTCCGCGGTCGGCTTCCACGGCGATGCGCCGACGGCGCCGTAATCGAGAAAGCCCACCGCGCTCAACTTGTCGGTCAGGCGCACCCGCAGCTCCGACGATCCTTCCAGCACCGAGAGACCGCCGACGGGCAGTCCGCTGTCGGTCAGGGGCGAGACTTCGTAGCGGCCCCAGCCGCGGAGACTCGTCGATCCACCAAGGAAATAGCGCTTGAAGTACGGAACGATCTCGCTGGCGTCGGACGACGTGCTGGAGGTCGGCGCATCAATCGACCCGAAGCGGAGGCGATTGGCGACGACCAGGCGGCGGCCGAGACGCATATAGTGCCGGCCTTCGGCCAGCACTTCGGTGTATCGGAAGTCGCCGGGCAGCAGCCGGCCGGCCTGTTCGACGGCTGCCGAAAGCGTCACACCGCGTTCCGTGTTCAACCTGCCGGGTGTGTTGTCGTAGTCGGCCTGGACGCGAAAGGCGCGGAGCGTGCCCTTCGCGGAACCAGTTTCGGGATCCAGACCGAGTGAAATCAGATCGTCCCGGAAATCCGGATCGGCCAGCGCTTCGTCCGACACGCGATAGTTCGTGTACTCGTTGATGATGGTCGCTGCGACCGACACCTTCGAGCCGCGCTGGCGTCCGAACGCCCGCTCGTCACGAACCCACGCAACGGTCGCGCGTCCGCCGTAGCTCTGGAGGTGGTAGACGGGTTCGTTCTCGTCCCACGCCAGGCCCTGCGCGGAGAATGTCAGATGGCGGGTGAAGAAGTACGGCTGCTTGAACTCGGCCCGCACGCCCCGATCGAGTGACGAGTACTTCGCCTCGACGCCAACCTGCCGCGCGTCGCCCATGAAGTTCACGTGCGTCCAGGATGTGCTGACGCGCGCACGCTCCTCCGACC
>JBKPMA010000581.1:0-2521 GCA_046731935.1 Acidobacteriota bacterium | reverse complement strand
GTTCTGGGAGGCTCTACTGGCAACTATACGAACACATGTGCCGCGAGGGGTGTGCACAATGGTACATGTGTCGGAATTCCTGCGGCCCCACGACCGGAGCGCAGGAACGGTAAAGGCACCTTTGACAATGCGATCGGGGTGGTCAGAACGCGGCCACTCGCTCGACCAGCCAGAAGCTCGCGAGCGCGCCGATGGCATACGGCGCGACGCGCCAGAGCCAGTCGGGTTGCGGCAATCGAACGCGTTGCGCGGCGCGCCGACCAACGGCGATGACCGCCAGCACGGCCGCGACGAACAGCAACTGCCCTATTTCGACGCCGACATTGAAGAACAGCAAGGCGGTCGGAATCGACGACTGCGGCAAGCCGACCTCCGCGAGCGCACCGGCGAAACCGAATCCGTGCATCAAGCCGAACGTGAACGACACCACCCACGGCCAGCGTGCGGTGATGCTGGGGCGGCCACGGTGCACCTGGACGATCTCGCGCGCGACAAAGAGAATGCTGAGCGCGATGCATGCCTCGACCGGCGGCTGCGGGACGTGGACCCAGCCGAGGGCCGCCGCCGTCAGCGTCAGGCTGTGCGTTGCGGTGAACGCCGACATCGTTGCGACGATTCGACGCCAGCCTCCGACGAGGATCAGCATCCCGAGGACGTACAGCAGGTGGTCGAACCCCGTCAGGATGTGCTCGATGCCGAGAACGGTGTACGTCTCGACCACTTCAAGCGAGCCTGGGCTTGGCTTCGCGACGAAGCGCGGGCGCACGGGCAGGATGCGTTCGAGCTGCACGCTCCCGTTCAGGCGCACGAGCCGCGCCAGCACGTCGATCCGCGTCTCCGAGAGGTGCGAGAAGATGACGGCCTGACCGTCGAGCCCGTGGGGTACTCGGATCCGCCAGCGCTGCACCGTCACGCCACGCGAGAAGGTACCGCGCACCTTCGTGAGCGCCTCTGTCCCGTCGGGGAACTGCGGCTTCACCTTGAGCGTGGTGGATTCGTCGATCGCCGGGATTTTCCAGAGAACGTCGTAGGTGTCCTGGTCCACCTGCGTGAGCTGCAGGTACGCCGGCTTGAACTCGTCCGCACGGCCTGGAACCACCGCGCTGAGGAACAATGCCACGACGGCGAGCGACAGAGAGACTCTTCTCATCGCGCGTCCGCCGCCAGCTTCGGCTCGATACTGACCTGATATTCACCGCGCATCTTCGTGTAGGCGTCGTTGCGCGCGCGCTGACGGCGTTCGTTCTCCCATTCGCGCTCGACCTGGTCGCGTACCGCTGTGAGCTGCGGCATCACCGCAGGCGTCCGATCCGAGACCCGCACGTAGTGCGCCCCGAAGCTCGAACCGATCGGCCCAACCCATTCACCGACTGGCACCTTCTCGAGAGCCGCCGCGAAGGAGGGACCAAAGTCGCGCGCCACCAGATCGGCAGGCGTTGATGTCATCCGATGCGGCAGCAGCGTCGGCTTGCCAAGGTCCGCCGAGTCCGCACCCTTCCGAAGGGCCGCACGTGTGAGCGCCACGGCATGCACCACACTTGGACCGGACGTCGACTCTCCGATGAACACCTGCTCGAAGGTGAGGATGGGCGGCTGCACGAAGCGCGCCGGGTTCGCGCTCAGATACGCGGACAGGTCCGCATCGGTCGGCTCCCGTGTCGAGGCGTCTTCCTCCGCGATCATCTCGATCTTCTGGCGCACTCGACGCTTGACGACGATGTCGTCACGCTCGAGGCCGAGTCTCACACCTTCCCGGTAGAGGATCTCCTCGCGCACGTAGGACTCAATCAGGTGGTTCAACTCGGTGGTGGACGGTTCGCGACCTCTCGCCGCCACATACTGGGTCACGAGGTCGTCTACCACCCCCTGGGTGATGACGATGCGGCGCCCGCCGGACTCGCCGGGCGACATCCATCGATAGGCGCCGAAGAGCGCGATGCCGATCAGCATGAAGTGCAGCATCGGCTCGCCGAGAAGCGTTCGGATACGCATGGCCGTCTACTTTGGCGAATACCAGATCGGCGACGTGAACGCCCGCTCCTGCGTCGTCATCGGCACCTTCGGGTCCGTGATCTTGATCTTGAAGTACGCCGCGTCGTACGCCGTCCAGCGCGGCGTGGGGATCTCGAGGACGCGCGCGTAATAGACCGCCCGCACCGACGGATCGAAGTCCGGGTCCTTCCAGACCGTGACGAGCTCCGGATCGCCGATCGTGTTGGTCCACGTGGCGGTCGCGACGTCCACGGTGTTCCCCACCGGGGTCAGCTTGCCGTTCACGATACGGCGCCGGTCCTTGTTACCCCAGACAACGTCGTAGATCTTCTCCTGCGGCTTGCCGTCCTTGCCGAGCCATCCCTTGATGATCTGGATGCGATCGAGGTTGCCGCTGAACCTGTCCTTGAGCGCCGCGACGAGGAACGTCGGTGCCTTGCCGGCTGGCGCAGCGGGAAGATCGCCGCCCATCGGCACACCTTTGGCGTAGCCCGCGACCGCCGGCGTGCGCGTCGCGTCAGCCTGGGTG
>JBKPMA010000580.1:0-6447 GCA_046731935.1 Acidobacteriota bacterium | reverse complement strand
ACGCTCGGCAGCGCCTCCGCGATCTGCGCATCCGGCCTGGCCCGGCTCGGACGGCCCGTATCGTTTGCGGGCAAGGTCGGCCAGGATCCCTGGGGTGACTACTGCCTGCGCGTCCTGGGGGAGGCTGGGGTCATAGTGGATGCCGTCATCCGCGATCCTCGAGCGAAGACCGGGGTGACGGTGTCGATCACCGCCGCACATGATCGGGCGCTCGTGACGTATCCGGGCGCGATGGCGACGTTCATGGCGAGCGACTTGCCGGATGGTTTGTTCGCGTCCAAGGGCCACCTGCACGTGTCGTCGTTCTATCTGCAGAGCGGGATGCGCGCCAGCTGGTGCACGGTGTTCGAACAGGCCCGTGCATCGGGATGGACGATCTCACTCGATCCCGGCTGCGATCCCGCCGGCGCGTGGGATCCGGATCTGGTGGCGCTGCTGCCCTTCGTTGACGTGCTGCTGCCGAACGAAGTGGAGTTGGAGGCGCTCACCGGACGTGCGGATCCGGTCGAAGCCGTGCGGCATCTCGCAAATGGGCACACGCTGACAATCGCCAAGCTGGGCGCGCGCGGCGCGATGGCCCTCGTCGACGATCACGCGGTGCTTGTCGCTCCCCCGCCCATGACGCCTGTGGACACGACCGGAGCCGGCGACTCCTTCAACGCGGGCTTTCTCCACGCGTGGCTGGACGGTCAGTCCGTACGCGCCTCGCTGCGGTCGGGTGTGGCCTGCGGAGCGCTCTCGACCCAGGGACTGGGCGGCGTCGCGGCTCAACCGACATCCGACGCACTCGCCCGGTGTCTCGAGGGTGCGTGGTGATCGCTGTCGGCGGATTCAATTCCGCAATCGACAAGTTTGCCGACGTAGACGAGATGACGGCGGGCGCCGTCATACGCATGCGGAACGTCCGGCCGCTGGCTGGCGGCAAGGGACTGCACGTGGCCGCCGCGTGCTCGACGCTGGGGGAATCCGCCACGCTCGTCGGTCTCTCGGATGCGGCGACACGACGCCTGTTCGAAGAAGCGCTCAACACGGTAGGCGGACGATTCGTGGGTGTTGACGCTGACGGTCCGGTTCGCACGTGCCTCGCGCTGCGCGATCCTGCCGGCCGGCTGACGGAGTTGCTCGAGCCCGGTCCCACGGCATCCGCTTCGACGGCAGAGGCGCTGCGAGCGGCGTTCGCCGCAGAAGCCGCGACTGCGTCCTTCTCGGCGCTGTCGGGAAGCCTGCCGCCGGGATTGCCGCCGAACACCTACGCTGACCTCATCGCCCGTGCCGATCGCAGCCGCGTCGCACTCGACACGAGCGGCGCCGCACTCACGCACGGCATCGACGCAGGGCCGCTTCTGATCAAGCCCAATCGACAGGAAGCGGGTCAGCTCCTCGGGTGTGCGATCGAGACCCTGGAGCAGGCGGCCGAAGCGGGTCGTGCCCTTGCCGCCCGAGGCCCACGGATCGTGGTGCTGTCACTCGGCCACGAAGGCGCGCTCGTCCATGTCGATGGGCAGAGTTGGCTGATCCGCGCCCCGATCGTGACCGCGCGGAACACCGTGGGCGCAGGCGACTGTCTGCTCGGTGGATTTCTCGTCGGTCTCGCTCGAGGCTGGAACCTGGAGACCTGTGCTCGCTATGCCGTCGCCTGCGGCACCGCAAAGGTCATGCATCCGGAAACAGGCGTCCTCACTGCCGCAGATGCCGATACGGTCGTGCGATCCGTTGTTCTCGAACACATCGCGTAACGGGATATCCCTGATGCGACGCTACAGCCGGCTCCTTGCGACGGGACTCCTGCTGTCGGCAGCGATCGCGCTGGCCGCGGCGGCGCCCGAACCCAGCCGTCCGCCACGAGCGCTCACGAACACCGTACGCGCATGGGAAGATTCCATCCTTCTTCCCACGTACGACATCGGACAGCCGGATCCCAATGCGCCGTTCGACGTGTTCCTCACGTCCCGCTTCAGCTATCCCTACACGCTTCTCAATCAGCCGACCGCCACGCGCGCGCCGCGTCGATGGCGCACATTGAATCTCGAGAACGAGTATCTCCGATGCTCGGTGCTGCCAGACCTCGGCGGTCACCTTTACACGTGCACCGACAAGATCAACGGCCAGGATCTCTTCTACGCGAATACGTCGCTCAAGTTCGCCAATGTCGCGTACCGCGGCGCCTGGGCGGCGTACGGGATCGAGTTCAACTTCCCGGTGTCGCACAACTGGATGACCGTTTCGCCTATCGATGCGGCAATCACGCAAGGGACTGACGGTAGTGCATCCATCTGGGTCGGCAATACGGATCGGGTGTACGGCGGCCAGTGGCGCGTCGCACTGACGCTCAGGCCGCATCGAGCCGTGCTCGAGCAACACACGTCGCTCTACAACGGGACGCCCGTTCGTCATCGCTTCTACTGGTGGACGAACGCCGCCGTGCGCGTGACCGATGACAGCCGCATGCTGTACCCGATGCGGTTCACCGCGTCCCACGGGTTCCGCGAGGTCGACACCTGGCCTGTCGATCATCGCGGCGTCGATCTCTCGACCATCCGCACGCACACCGAGGGCCCCGTGTCGCTCTTCAGCCACGGCAGCCGTGAAGGCTTCATGGGCGTGTATCACCCTGCAACCGACAGCGGCGTCGTCCACTACTCGCCGCCTGCCGATCTGCCCGCGAAGAAGTTCTGGTCGTGGGGCGTCAACCAGGACGCCAAGGACTGGCGCGTCGCGCTCTCGGACGATCAGAGCGCGTACGTCGAAGTCCAAGCCGGACTCTTCCGGAACCAGGAGACGTACGCCTTTCTCGAACCACAAGAGACGATTGCGTTCGACGAGTACTGGCTGCCGATCCGCGGGACCGGCGGCGTCGTGCGCGCGACGCCCGACGCTGTGCTCAATCTGTCCCGCGCGGGCGAGGGTGCGACGGCGGCGCTCACAGCGGCGATCACGATCACACGCCCGATCGTCCAGGGGCATCTGCGTTTGCTCGACAATGCGAGAGTCGTACAGGACGAGGCGGTTGCCGCCAGCCCGGGCAGCGTTTTTCGGCGCACCTACGCACAGCCGCCCTGTAATCCCTGCACGATCGAACTGCGCGATCGCGCTGGCGTGCTCGTGCAGCACACCGAAAATCGATTCGACTGGACGCCGGCGCAGGAGATTCAGACGGGCCCACAGCCGATCCCCTCGCTCCCGCCCGTCGCATCACGATCGGAGTCCGATATCCTGGCGGCGGGTACCGGCGACGAGCTCGAAGGACGGCGTCTCGTGGCTTACCGCGGGTACCTCGAGGGGTTGGAGCGCTTCCCGGAAAGCTTCGAATTGCACAAGGCCGCCGGAAGGCTGGCGGTGCAGTTGCAGCGGGCAGACGAAGCCGTCACGCATTTGACGAAGGCCGCGACTCGCGTGACGACGGACGCGGAGCTCGAGTACTACCTCGGCGAAGCCTACGTGTTGAGCCGCGAGGACGCGCGAGCGCGGTCCTGGTTCGAGCGCGCGCAGCGCCGCGCCGCCGAGCGTGTTCCCGCGCGATTGGAGCTCGCCCGCCTCGAGGCACGAGCCGGCAACCTGACAGAGGCGGCGGATGCGCTTGGAGCACTTGCGCGTGAAGCGCCTGAAGCAAGCCGCGTAGGAAGCGCGCACGTCGCAGTACTCCGCCACCTCGGGAGGCTGGCTGAGGCTCGCCAGCGTCTCGCCGCGTGGCGCATGCAGGATCCGACCAGCTCGGCATTGCGCTTCGAGGCCGTACTGCTCGGTGCGCAGGATCGTCAACTGTGGCTCCACTTAGCCGCCGATCCGGATCGCCTGCTGGAGCTCGCAAGCGAACTGATGATGTTGGGATTCTTCGACGATGCGGTGTCGCTCTTGTCGAGAGACTTGCCGGTAAGCACCGACGTCATCTCGGAGCCTGGCACTCCCCGCGCGTCCTCGAATCCGCTGATTGCCTACTACCGCGGATACTGCCGCCAGGCGGCAGGAGGCGACGGGTCGCAGGATTTCGCGGCGGCCTCACGCATGCCGACGGCGTACATCTTTCCGGCGCGAGCCGGCACCGAAGCCGTGCTGAACGCCGCCTTGAAAGCGAATCCGAACGACTCGACTGCAGCGTACTTGCTGGGATCCCTGTACCTGTCTCGCGGCATGGTGGATCAGGCACTCGCGACGTGGACACCGCTCGTGCAGGCTCATGCCCGCATTGCGGGCCTCCATCGGAACGTCGGTCTCACCGAGCTGTTGCTTCGACACAGCCCCGAACGGGCCGCTCCCGTGCTCCAGGAAGGCCTGGATGTGGATCCCACAAACGTCGGCTTGTACACCGCACTGGATCAGGCGCTCAGCGCCCTCGAGCGTCCCGCTGCCGAACGAGCCGCGACGCTGCGGCGCTATCCGTCGGCGTCCGTGATGCCGACTGGAATCGCTTTCAAGCTCGCGCTTGCCCTGGCGGAGGCCGGCCAGTTCGACGAGGCCGAGCGCGTGTTCGCGAACCGCTTCTTCGCGCGCGAAGAGGGCGGAACCAACGTCCGGGAGGTGTATCTCGAAGTCCGTCGGCTCCGCGCGGCGGAGGCGGCGCGCGCAGGCCATTGCGACGATGCCTTACGCATCGCGGATCGGCTCGGCGATCCGGTCGAGGGTCTGCCCTTCACGCGCGATGGACTCGGTGTTTTCCTGACGCGGCCGCGGGCACAATTCGACCTCGCCGGCATTCTCGCGCAGTGCGGGCGCGAGAAGGACGCGGCGGCGATCTGGACCCGCCTGTCCCAGGGCGGAAACGAACGATCCGCAGCCGAGACGAACTACGCGTATCGATCCGCTCTCCGTCTGTGCAGCGGCGCGGGTGCCGACGGATGTCGGGCCGACATCGATCTCATGTGGATGCCGCGCCTTCAGCACGCGCTGCAGTCGATTGCGCCTCGCGTCGAAGACGACGATGCCAACCCGTCGGGACTGATGCAGTGCGCCGCGGGCCAACTGCTCTCGGCTCTCGGGCGCACCAACGAGGCACGCGAACGCTTTCGCGCCGCGCTGATGGCACCCGATCACCTGCTCTCTCACCACATCGCGCGCATGGGCCTCGCCGAGCTTCCGTCGGCCGCGGCGTCCGCACACTGATTGCGGCTAGGGCCGCGCGGGAACGGTCACCACATCCTGGGCCGCTGGATCGCCGGCAGCGGGACCGTGCCACACGCCGCCTCCGTACGTCGTGATGTAGATCAGATCGGGCGAGGCGGGATCCGGCAGGACACGGTGGCCCCACTTGAAGTCATATCCCTTGATCCGCTGCCACGTCGCTCCGCGGTCGGTGGAGCGCCACGCGCCCTGATCGAATCCGCAGATGTACAGCACGCCATTCCGCGGATCGAGGGTGACGTCGTACACGTGCTGATGCTCCGTCTCGATCGCGCGCCACGTGCGGCCGCGGTCGGCCGAGAGGAACACACCGCCCCCAATATCGCCGTCCGCACGATAGCGGCCCCACGCCGACAGATACAGGCGCGCGTGATCTGATGGATCGACCGCCAGCCCCGTCGGCCCGTTCGTTCCATCCGGGAGTGCGACCGGCTGCCAGTGATCGGCACCATCGTCCGACACAAAGAGAGCGCCGTCGCCTTCGTCTCCGATCCGTCCGTCTTCGCTGCGTCGCGAGAGGATAAGGTACAAGCGTCCGGCATCGCCGGCCACGATCCGCCACGCGAACGGTTGATGGGCGGGCAGCCCCTCGTTCTTGATGGTCCACGTCGCGCCGCCGTCCGTGGACTTGAAGACGCCTCGTCCGAACAGGCAGGCATACAGCGTGCGATGACCGCGCGGGCTGGCTGGGTCGAGCAGGATGTGCGTCACCGCTCCGAGCGGCAGACCAGGCGCTGGCGTCCACGTTCGACCGCCATCGTGTGAGATGCCCACGCCGCCGCGGTATCGGTCGGGATCGCGGCCGCGCCACATCTTCGGCCGCGGCAGATCGTGCGTGCCGCTGAACGCGCCCCACAGAAGACGTGGGTCGTCCGGATCCAGTACGACCCAGTACGTCGTGTTGCGCCAGTTTTGCGGCATGCCTTCGCTCGACGGAATCCACGACGCTCCGCCATCCTCGCTGCGGAACAAGCCCATGTCAGTGTTGCTCATGAAGATGCGCGACTGATTGTGCGGGTCGACGTGGATGCCGTAGTTCGTCGTCACATCGAGGCCGCGCGACGTCCAGGCGGCCGGCCCCACCTGCCGTGAATGCACTTGCGTCCAGCGCGTGCCGCCGTCGAGCGTGCGGTACGTACGGAACAAGTCGGTCACGTACACGATGTTGGGGTCCTTTGGGCTGACCGAAATGTCGTAAGGCGCGTCGAACCAGATGTCCGGGCCTGGATGCGCGGCACGCTGCTCGACCCACGATCCCTCGAGCGCCGGCGACGGCGTTCGTCCTTCGCGGTGGACCACGGTCCACGTACGCCCGTTGTCGTTGGTCCGAGC
>JBKPMA010000579.1:0-11568 GCA_046731935.1 Acidobacteriota bacterium | reverse complement strand
TCCTGACACGGCAGGCGACGGCGTGGGGGCTCGAGTCGGTGCAGTTCGAGAACGGCGCCGACGCGATCGCGTGGGTCCGTGCGGGCAACACGTTCGATATCGCCGTCCTGGACATGCAGATGCCAGGGATGGACGGCGTCGAGCTCGCGAGGGTGCTCCAGGCCGAGGAGACGGTGCGCACGAGTCCGCTCGTACTGCTCACGTCGTTGGGACTGCTCAATCGTCCCGAGCCGGGACTGTTTGCCTCACAGCTGACGAAGCCGATCAAGGCATCCGCGTTCTTCAACGTCCTGGCGTCCATCGTGACCGAGCCGGCGACGGCGCCGACGCGACCCGAGACGCCAGGCAAAGCGGCGCCGGTGCTGGGCGAGCGCCTGCCGCTCAAGATCCTGGTCGCCGAAGACAACGTCGTGAACCAGAAAGTGGCGCTCCACGTGCTGGCACGGCTCGGCTACCGCGCCGACATCGTGTCGAATGGTCTCGAGGCCGTCGAGGCCGTCCACCGACAGCGATACGACGTGGTCTTGATGGACGTGCAGATGCCCGAGATGGACGGCCTGACGGCGTCGCGGCGCATTCGATCCGAGGTCCCCGGTCCGAGCCAGCCGCGAATCGTCGCGATGACGGCGGAGGCCATGACCGGCGATCGCGAGCGATGCCTCGACGCCGGGATGGACGATTACATCACCAAGCCGGTGCGCATGCCGGAGCTGGAAGCGGCTTTGGCTCGCTGCGCCGCGTGGCTCGAACGCCGCGCATCCTGATCTGCTTCAGGGCTGCTCTCCGATCACCCGCAACTGTTCGAGCTGTCCAGCGTCAATCCCTCCGATGGGGCCCTGCCCCCGATTCCAATTCGGTCCGACGTCGAAAGTCACCGCGCCGCCACGCACGACGACCTGCTTGAACCATTCGCGCCAGCGTTCAACGGGATAGCGGGTGTCGCGTGTCGCCCAGGTCGAGCCGAGGTACGTCAATGCATGCCACTGCGATCCATCGACGAATCGCGCCGCGGGGACGATGGTAAATGGCTCGTTCAGCTCGCCGGCGGTGTAGTCCTCCGCGCGGGTATGGCGTTTCAATCCGACGCCAGGATTGAACGTCAGGATTGCCTGGGCGTTGCCGGCTCGTACGGCCTGGGCATAGATCGCGGCAATGGCTTCGTTGAAGTGCACGCTGTCGTATCCGCCGTCGAACCACCACCCCGACACCTTGTCGCCATACCGAGTGGACCACTCACGAATCACGGAAGCCCACCGCTCTGCGAAGGCCGTGTCGATAGGCTGATCGGCCGCGCCGCTCGGCAGTCCGAAGGCCTTTTGAGCACGTGCGTCCTCGTTCGGTGCCTGACACGGTAGGTACAACATCAAGCGGATGTTGCGCGCCGACAACGCGCGGTGCAGATCGAGCGGCAGGTCCCGTGCGCTGCATCGTTCACCGGGCTTGTAGCCCGTGATGCGATCGTATGTGTCGTTCGGCGCGTTGAAGTACCCGGAGTTCTGCCCGAGCGTCAGCACGAAATACTTCACGTGAGCGGCTTCGAGTTGCCGTGCGAGTGCGTCGACGTCGAAGTCACCGATCGCCTTGAGCGTCGCATCGTCCGACGGCAGGACGTGCATGAAGGCACCGAATCGTGCGGCATGGAGCCAATCCGCTCGGGAGCCGGGCGTACTGGACTGACCAGTGAGCGTCATGGTTGCAGCGATGACGGCGACGAACGCAGGCAGCGTCCAGCGGTTGCGCACGGGATGCACTCCTCTTCGAAGGCGAGTACGAGTTCCGCCTCGCTGTGATCATACCGGCGCGCTCCTCGAATGATTCCATGTAACTACTCGATTCGCATTATTGAGTGGGCGCCTGGCCCGCCGTAGAGTCTGGCCCTCGACAATTTCTGTTTTGTACGTGTGCCGGGCGGCTGGTGCTGTCGGTTGAACCGACCGGCCGCAACGAGACACGTGTGTCTCGCAGTCCGCGCGGCGTCGCGTGTCTGGCAGCTTCGGAGTACTCACACTACCCAGCAGGACTGCACGATGAGATTGAGAATGCTCGTTCGCACCGTTGTGTTCAGCGCGCTCGCGTGCCTCGCGGCAACGATGACGTTCGCGCAGGATCCGACCGGCTCGATTGAAGGCACGGTCACCGACAAGACCGGCGGCGTCATTCCCGGCGCGCACATCACGGCCACGAATCTGGAATCCGGCTTCGCCAAAGACACGTTTTCCGGCCCGGACGGCTTCTACCGGTTCACGTTGATGAAGATCGGCTCTTACAGCGTGACCGTCGAGGCGCAACAGTTCGGCACGGTCGTGCAGCAGCCGGTGCAGGTGAACGTCAGCCAGTCAGTGCGGGTCAACGTGCAGCTGGAGCTGTCGGCCGTCAACGAGACGGTCACGGTCAACGGCGGCGGGTCGGTCGTGGATACGTCCACCAACGTGCTGGGCCGCGTGGTCAGCGGGCGCGAGCTCGTCGATCTGCCTCTGAACGGCCGCAACTTCTCGCAGCTCGGTCTGCTGCAGACCGGCGTCGCACCGCTCACGAGCGGCGTGGCCACCGCGGGCGGCACGCTGCGGCAGGGGCAGGCGTACGCGGTCAACGGCATGCGTCCCGAGCAGAACGTCTATCTGGTCGACGGCGCGCAGAACATGAATCGTGTGGACGGTGGGTACGCGCTCAAGGTGCCAGTCGACGCCATTTCGGAGTTCCGCATCCTGACGCAGAGCGCGCCGGCCGAGTACGGGGGCACCGGCGGGGCGACGACCAGCGTCGTCACGAAATCCGGCGGAAATCAGCACCACGGGAGCCTGTACGAGTTCCTGCGGAACGACAGCTTCGACGCGCGGAACTTCTTCTCGGAACAGGTCGAGCCGCTCAAGCAGCACCAGTTTGGTGGAACGATTGGTGGACCGGCGAAGAAGGACAAGATCTTCTACTTCGGCTACTACGAGGGCTTCCACAACGAGCAGGGCCTGACGACGACGTCGACGGTCCCGACGCCACAGCAGCGCACTGGCGACTTCTCGGACCTCGGCAAGCCGCTGCTGAACATCGCAGCGGGCGGCGTACCGTTCCCCGGCAACAAGCTGCCTCCCCAAGCGATCAATCCGGTCGCATTGAATGTGGTCAACCTGTATCCGCTGGGGAATGTTTCACCGTCGATCTATCGCGCGACGGTCGTCGGCAAGAACAAGGTGAATCAGGCCGGCGGGCGCGTGGACGCCAACCTGTCGTCGAACGATCAGATCTTTGGACGCTACTCGTACTCGGGCGGGTACAACATCAATCCCGTCTCGGTTCGTGGAACGGACGTGCCGGGTTATCCGACACGCGACGACATCAGCGCGAACTCGGCGCTGGTCACGAGCACGCACATCTTCTCGCCGACGTTGACCAACTCGGTCCACGCCACGTACCTGCGCTACAAGTTCTATTTCGACCAGCGCCTCAACCGCACACCGCCGAGCGCCCTCGGCTTTGCCTATCCGCCGTCGAACGATATCGGACAAGGCCCGCCCTTCTTCAACGTGAGCGGCTACACGCCCATTGGCGGCGCCATCACCGGTCCGCGGAACACGACGCAGAACACGTTCGAAGTGAATGACGCCATCACCTGGACGAAGGGCTCGCATCTGTTCAAGGTTGGCGGCGAGATCCGCCATACGGGCATCGACCTGTTCCAGGCGATCGCGCCGAATGCGTTCTATGTGTTCGCCGGCACGTTCCCGACGAACAATGCCGTCGCCAATCTGCTGCTCGGCGCCCCGGTCACGTTCTATCAGGGCCTCGGCAACTTCGAACGCGGTCTGCGCCTGTGGAACACCGCGGCGTACGCGCAGGACGAATGGCGCCTGAACGGCCGGCTGACGTTCAACTACGGGCTGCGGTACGAACGAATCAATCCGTTCACCGAGATCGACGACAAGTTGAACGCCTTTGTGCCAGGCCAGCAGTCAATCCTCGATCCGACGGCGCCTGCGGGAGTCCTCCTCCCAGGTGATCCGGGTATCGCCAAAGGCATCGCCAGGAGCTTCAACGCGTATGAACCGCGCGTCGGATTCGCGTGGGACCCGGCCGGGAACGGCAAGTGGTCGGTGCGCAGCAGCTACGGCATCTACTTCGACCAGTTCATGAACGGCTCGAATGGCGGTTCGCAGGTGCCGATCAGCTCACTCCCCGCTGCACAGTTCAACCAGTTCAGCGGCCAGGGGCTGAACTTCCAGGATCCGTACAAGGGACATACCTACCCGGAAGCGAATACGTACGTGCGGCCCTCCACGGTCTTCGCGATGGACAAGGATGCGAAGCCGCCGTATTCGCAGACGTGGAACCTGAGCGTGCAGCGTTCGCTCGGCGACAAGTACCTGGTCGAAGTCCGCTACGTTGGCGCGAAGGGCACGCACCTGCCGCGGAACGTCGAATACAATCCGGCCGTGTACGGTCCGGGCGCGACGGCGCAGAATGCCGATCGGCGGCGGATCTACGCCAACTGCCCCTCCGACGGTGGTACGTGCGACTTTTCCACGGTCGCCATGCTGCGCAACATCACCAACTCGACCTACCACGCGGGACAAGCGAGCGTGTCGCGCCGATTCTCGTCCGGCGTCGGATTCAACGTGTCGTACTGGTTCTCGAAATCGCTCGATTACCTCTCGGCGCTGAACCTGTCAGGCTCCGCAGCCAAGCCGCTGGCCGGAGAAAACGATCTCGCGATGAACCCGTTCGATCTGAATCTCGAGCATGGACCGTCGTTGTTCGATGCGCGCCATCGCTTCGTTGCGAGCGCGAGCTGGGAACCGCACATCCCGGACACCTGGCATGGTGCAGCGAAGGCGATCCTCGGGGGATGGCAGCTGAACGGCATTGCCGTACACAATTCCGGCACCCCCTTCACGGTGTCGGATTCGACCAACGTGTCGCTGCAGGCCAACAGCCCGCCAATCTCCGGCTTTGCGGCAAGCCGTCCGGACCTCATCGGCGATCCCAACGATGGTCCACACACGGTCGACGCCTGGATCAGCCGCGATGCCTTCCGTCGGCTCAATCCGCTGACCGAAGCCGGCAGCTTCGGCAATGCGGGCCGGAACATCGCGCGCGGCCCGGCATTTACGAACGTGGACGCGTCGCTGGTGCGGAACTTCGATGTCTACGGCGAGACGCGCCTGCAGTTCCGTTTCGAGGTGTTCAACGTCGCGAATCACGCGAACCTCGGACTCCCGGTGTCGGATCTGAACTCGGCCAACTTCGGGCGGATTCTCAGCGCGGCGTCTCCGCGTTTGATGCAGTTCGCGCTGAAGGTGATCTTCTGAGCCGGCGGCCGGTACGGGTACGACGCATATGACAGGTGAAGACGACCTGCACTATGAAGGCTGGCGCGTCGCGTCCGCCTCGGCGCTCGGCGTCTTCGTCAGCTTCGCGTCGATCTTCATCTATACGTTCGGGATCTTCCTGAAGCCAATCGCGCAGGAATACCACTGGTCGCGGGAGGCCGTGTCCTCGGCGTTCGGGTTCGCCGCGATCATGGTAGCGGTGGCGTCGCCGGCGATCGGGTATCTACTCGATCGATTCGAGCCGCGGCGGATCATCCTGCCATGCCTGCTGGTATTCGGACTCGCGTTCGCGTCACTGTCCACGCTGACGCCCCATCTCTGGCATCTCTACGGCACGTTCGTAGTGCTCGGCCTCGTCGGCAATGGGACGGCGCAGATGGCGTACGCGCGTGCGCTCGGTACCTGGTTCGAGGCCCGTCGCGGCACGGCGCTGGCGATCATGATGGCTGGCGGAGCGCTGGGTGCGATGGTGCTGCCGCCTCTTACGCAGGCGCTCATCGCACGGGTGGGCTGGCGGAACACGTGCGTTGCCCTCGGCCTCATCCCCCTCGCCGTGGGACTGCCGACGATCGCCGCGTTCGTCCGCGAGCGCCCGCGGCCGCGGGTGAGCGAGACACGAACCGCTCCTGGTGCCTCCGTCGCGGAAGGACTCGCGTCGCGCGTGTTCTGGCTGCTGCTGATCGTGTTGTTCTGTGCCTCGGTTGCACAGAACGGTACCATCGCGCACCTCGCCGCGCTCCTGACGGACCGCGGCGTTTCGGCAGGCGAGGCCGCGATTGCGATGGCAGCGATGGGCGCCGCGAGTCTGGTCGGCCGCCTCGTCACTGGATGGCTGCTCGATCGGTTCTTTGCGGCTCGCGTGTCGTTCGCGCTGCTGGCGATCGCCGCACTCGGCATCTTCCTCCTGTCGAACGCACAAACGTTCGCGCAGGGGGCGATCGGCGCGACACTCATCGGCTTCGGGATGGGCGGGCAAGCGGACGTGACGCCGTACGTGCTGTCGCGGTATTTTGGACTCCGGTCGTTCGCGATGCTCTACGGTCTGACGTGGACCGTCTACGCGTGTGCAGGGGCGGCCGGTCCGATTCTGATGGGCCGTGTGTACGACATCTCGGGATCGTACGAGCGATTGCTTCTCGTGCTCGCAGTGACCACGCTCGCGGTAGCGGGATTGATGCTGCTCCTGCCGCCGTATGACAGTGACGCCGTCGTAGCGCGTCCGCTCCCGGAGCCGGAAGCTGCACTGACGACTGTCGATTGACGAATAGCGCTCTGTGGGGGCGGGGTCATTCATCCCGTCCTTCGATGTACCCCGCCCGAGCGTTCACTTCGCCTGAAGCACCAGCACCCAATCTCCGGCGTTCGTTCCGTTGTCCCCCGGTGTCCACAGCGTACCGTTGGGATGACGATGGAAGTGCGTATCGACGAGCGCTCCGTCTTTCGCGGGATTGAACCACATCGCCGAGGACACCCGGGCAAGCCGTTTGGGATCCACCACCACGGCCTGCGGCACCGTGCCCAGTGACGGGACATACACGATCGTCAGCGCGTTGTCCGATGTGGCGGCACTGACGGGCGCCGGAACGCCCGGCGTATTCCCAGCCATCGTCGCAACCGGATCGTGCGTCGGTTCCAGATCGGCCCACCTATGCTCGCGCAAGAAGCTGCTGAGCCGAGTCATGTCACGCGACCCTGAATTGTCGAGCGCGTCGGACCACGTGTCGGGCGCAGGGAAGAGCGTCGGTCCGTCGAAGTGCCAGATCGGGTTGTTGCCGAAGAACTGACCGGCGGCGCCAGACAGCATGGCCGTCCACGATTGACGGCGAATGCGCTCTGGCTTCGCATCGTGCTCGCCTTCGTACACCGTTTCGATGAGGACGAACGGGCGAATGGGTTGGCGCGCCCTCGCATCGAGCAGCTGAGGACGTAGGTCGTCCTTGTAGGTATAGACCGTGTCGATGGCGAGCCACGGCTGCTGGCCGTAGGTCTCGACGCCCGAGGTCTGGCCACCGTGCGCCGTCATGAGCTGCGTCGCACCGCCTTCGCGAAGGCCGGCGGCCAGCTCGTCGCCCGCCCAGCGTTCTGACGCTGACAGCGCGAAGTCGCCGCCCATCATCCACACGATGTTCGGCAAGTCCTTGAAGCGCTCGCCGACGAAACGACCGTACTGGCGCAGCGCCGCCGGACCCGCCGCCTTGATCTCTTTGAAGAAACCTTCGTCGCCGCCGTCCCATCCCAGATAGGCGGCGCACAGCCAGACCGCGATCCCGCGCCGGTTGGCCTCTGCGACCGCCGCGTGCGCATAGTCGAAGTAGGCCGGATTGGGATGCGCGAAGTCGCCTGGTGAGAGAAACGGACTGACGCCTGCGAGATTGCTCGGTGCGTGCGACGCAAACTTGTGCTCGATCAGGTTGACGATGATCGCGTTGAAGCCGCGGCCGGCGCGATCGTCGAGATACCGCGCGATGTCGGCTTCGTTGAGCTGAGCGACCAGCGACCACGCCGTGTCGCCGACGACGAGGAGCGGTGTGCCGGAACGATCGGCGAGGTGACGCCCGCTCGCGCTGACGCTGAGCGGGAACGGCGATGGCGGAGTGTCCGCCGGCGCCAGCGTCAGAAGAATCGCAAAAAGAGCGAACAGGCGGACGGCGGACATAGCGTTCGGGCTCAGGGCCTTAGGCTGTGGGCGTCAGGCTCGTGTCGCAGAGCGTGTACCCCGCACGCCCTCGGGCCGCCACCCAGTGTCCCTTTGCCCTACTTGATCTCGCGAATCTTGACGTTGCGGAACCAGAACACGCTGCCGTGGTCCTGGATGGCGATGCGTCCTGTCTTGGCCATGCCGTAGTCCGGCGCATCCTTCCACTTGCCGGCGTTCTTTTTCGCCGTCCACTCGGGCGTCCAGCGTTCGAACTCCAGGATTTTCTCGCCGTTCAGCCAGTGCTCCACGTGCGGTCCGTTGACGACGATCTTCGTCGTGTTCCACTGGCCGACTGGCTTCAGGTGCTTCTTCGCGTTGTCGGGCGCCTGCATCGCGTAGTTCGAGCCGGCCTTCTGCGTGGCGTCGAGCGGATGCGTGAATCCCTCGTCGTCGATCAGCTGATACTCGGGGCCGGTCAGCCAGGGCGTCTTGTATTTCGGATCCTCGACGATGCCGTAGATGACGCCGCTGTTGCCGCCCTTTGTCGCCTTCCAGTCGAGCGTCAGCTCGAAGTTCGTGTATGCCTTGTCGGTCACCAGATCGGCCCGCGTGTCGGCCCCGTAATTGTCCTTGGTGCCGGCAGTCTTCAACGTGCAGCCGTCGACGAGCCAGAACTCGTCGCTCTGTTTGTTGTACGCGTGCCAGCCGGCTTTGCTGGAGCCGTCGAACAGCAGGTTCCAGCCCGCCGTCTTTTCGGCGGGTGAGAGCACATTCGCGCCGGTGCAGTCCGCGTCAGGGACGCGCGCGTCGAGGGCAACCGTCGTGAGCATTCCGAGAACGATGAGGTAGAGCGCGGGGCGGATAGTCATGGCGGCGTAGGCTACCACGGAGCACCCCGCCTGTAGTGGCGGCTGCCTCGACCACCCCACGCCATGCCGGGTGATCACGTTGGCTGCACGAAGCGGGTCAGGATCAGCTAGAGTATGCCGGCCAATCTTTCGGAGCCACAAGGAGGCTGCTATGAATCGTCGTCAGTTTGTCGTGACGGCCGTACTCCTGGGGGTATCCCTCGCAGGACCCGTCACAGCGGTGACTCGTGCGGAGGAGAAGAAACCGGATCGCGTCGCGGGCGAAGTCCAGCTCGTGAACAAAGAGACGAAGACCATTGCGGTGCGCCCGACCGGCACCGAAACGCCGGCGCAGGTCGTCTACGACGACCACACGAAGTTCACCAAGGCCGAGAAGCCCGCCACGCTCGACGATGTGTCGAACGGAGTCCGCGTGATCTGTCTGGGAAAGATGAACGACAAGGGGCAGCTCGTGGCGACTCACGTGGACGTGCGACCCACGAAATAGCGCATCGCGCCGGGATGGATTCCGTTGCACGCGAAATGGAATCTGTCCCGGCATCTTCGGTCCGGCGCCTTCCGATGGGCCGGGATGAATTCAATCCTTGCAGCCGTCAGAGGATACGCTCGTGCAGAAGCTGAAACTGATCGCGACTCCATTTGTCTGCGCGCTGGCGTTCGCTGGCGCTGCTGCAGCCGCGCAACCACCGAATGTCGTCACGCATGAGACGGTGACGACCGCGGTGGTCGAGCAGATCGATCAATCCGCTCGCACCGTGACGTTCCGCACCAAGGACAACACCACGCAGAGCATGGTGGTCGATCCGGGCGTGAAGGAATTCGACCGCCTCAAGAGGGGCGATCGTGTGACAGTCCGATGGGTCGAATCAGCGGTGGTGCAGGTCCGCCGCGGTGCGAAGCTCGCTGACTTACGCGATTCCACGGACGAGGCCAGGAAAACGGACCCCACTGTCGTCCAGCAACTGACCGCTATCGTGACGGTCGAGGACGTCGATCCGCAGGGACTCTTCATCACCTACCGGACGGCTGATGGCCAGAAGATGACGCGTCCGGTACCTGACAAGAAGCTCGTCGAAGGCCTGCACCATGGCGATCGCGTGGAGGTGACGCTGACGCGCGCGCGAGCGATCAGCATCCAGCCTGCGCGATAGCCGTCTTGTGAGCCGCACGTCGCACCGCGTCTATCGGTCGGCAAGCCGCGCGAGCTCTACCTGCGCGGTGACAGCATCCAGCGTCTGGGGTTTCACGCGCGGATCCCTTCGAAGAGGTCGGTCTCCCGCGCCCGGCCGCCGTTGACCGTGCTGAACACGCGATAGAAAGACTGCCGGCCCCAGAGCGTCTCGTGGTGCTCCCGCGACAGATTCCGGAGTTGCTCGTACCCGGTGACCTGCGATTCGTGGCATGAGATCGCTTCCCAGACCGTGTCCCACACGCTTCTTGTGTCGACTTCTGTCGTGATTGCCCACTCTGGCCACGCCGTGGCCTGTCGCTCGACGCCGTCGACCTTCGAGACCAGCTTTCGGAACGCCGCCTGATACGCATCCCAGATCGCGGCGCCCCATGCCATGAAATAGAACTTCGACACCGCGTGCGGCAGTCCGGGATCCTCGCCGTCGAACCGAAAGCCGGCATCGGCCGCGGCAACGATCGCGGCGGACGTGAATTGCGAGATGGCGATGTGATCGGGATGACCGTACGCGCCCTCGGGCCCGAATGTCACGACGACGTCGGGGCGTACCCGCCGCAGGTGACGGGCGATCGCCCCGATGGCTTCACTGGGGTTGGCTCGATCCAACTGCTGATCGTAGTAGTCGAGCAGCGAAACGTCCCGCACGCCCAGCACCGTGGCAGCGGCCCGCAACTCGGCCTCGCGAATCGTCGCCAGCGCGGCGGGTCCCGGATGCTGAGGATCGCCCGGCGGATGGCCGTGATAACGGCCGCTCTGACCGCGCGTCGCCGTCAGCACAGAGACGTCAACGCCTTCCCTGGCGTACTTGGCTAATATCCCTCCGACGCCCAGCGACTCGTCGTCTGGATGCGCCAGAACGGCCATCAGTCTGAGTGACGGCATCGATGGTCGATTTTATGACGACCGCGGATTCACCAGCGGCGCCGACGTTGCCGCCGTGGGGATGTTCGATTTTCGGGTAGCGGACGATGGCGGGACGGCCAATGCTGTGCTGGACAGGATCACCACTCGCGATCGACCCTGGTTCGCGTAGGCTCGGAATGGGCCGCGTGGCGAGAATTCGAGGTCAACGTGATGACGGGCGCAGATGACGTGGTGGTGCTGACGACGTTCCCCAATCATATTCAGGCCGATCTCGCACAGAGCGCTTTGAGCGCCTCCGGAATCGAGTCGTTCATCCACGCCGACGACGCCGGCGGCGCGCAGCCGGGACTCTGGCTGGGGAAGGGCGTGCAGCTGCTCGTACGACGAAGCGACCTCGAGCGTGCGAGTCAGATCATTAAGGGAGGACACGAGGCGGTCGCCGAATAGCGCGATCGCTTACGCACTCTCGATCGTTCGCAGCCTGATATTCCGCAGCGCCGCTTTCGTCCGCCACGAGGCGATGCCGAGCGGACGCGAGTCGAGCACTTCCGCGCGGACGCTGATCCGCTTGCCCGTCGTGTCCACGTCCACCAGCTGTTCGTCGTCGATCCAGGCCTGGATACGCGACTCGGTCACCCGGACTCGAATCGTGTACCACCGGTCGTTCTCGAATCGCCGCCTGACCGT
>JBKPMA010000578.1:0-5237 GCA_046731935.1 Acidobacteriota bacterium | reverse complement strand
TACACGAACCTGTTGCGGGCCACGACCGAAGCGCTGTCCGCGTGTATCGGCGGATGTGACGCGCTCACCGTCGAGGCGTTCGGGTTCGATCCGCATCTCGCCGCGAACGTCGGACGCATCCTTGTCGAAGAAAGCCATGTGAACGCCGTCGCGGATCCAGCTGGCGGGTCGTACTACGTCGAGGTTCTGACGGATCTGCTGGCGCGGCAGGCCTGGGCAGTGCTCCAGGACGTCGAACGGCGCGGCGGATATGCCGCGCTCGATGCGGCCGGTGCCATACGGGACGCGATTGCCCAGAGTCGAACCGCGCGCGAGGAAGCAATGGCCAGCCGCCGCCGTACGCTGGTGGGCATCAACAACTATCCCGATTTGGACGCGGTCGAGCCTGCGGTGTCACCACCACCCGACGGATGGCGCCTGGCTACGCCGTACGAGCGCCTGCGGACGCGCATGGCCGCGCACGTGCGCGCGACGGGGCGGCGCCCCGTCGTCCTTCTGCTCACGCGAGGCGACGCCAGGATGCGCATGGCCCGCGCGAACTTCGCCCTCAACTTCTTCGGCTGTGCCGGCTTCGCCATCGTCCAGAAAGAAACGCTCGACGAGACGAGTGCGGATCTTGTGGTCCTGTGCAGTTCGGACGCCGAGTATCTCGCGTTCGCCGAGGACATCTGCCCGCGGACGAGCGCGCCCGTCATCGTCGCCGGGAATCCGAAGGATCAGCGAGACCAACTCGCGGCCGCTGGTGTTCAGGGCTTCGTTCACGTCCAGAGCAATGCCATCGCGACGCTGACGGAGTGGCTGGATCGCCTCGAGATCGGTGGGAAGGAGGCGCATGCGTCCTGACTTCTCGCGGATCGGCTATGCGGTGCCGGCGGCGGACTCGGCCAGCACTGCCGGCGAGCCGTGGATGACGCCCGAACGCATCCCAGTCAAGCCGGTGTACACGCGGGCGGATCTCGCCGGGCTCGATCATCTCGAGTACGCGGCGGGACTTCCGCCATTTCTGCGCGGCCCGTACTCGACGATGTACGCGACGCAGCCCTGGACGATCCGACAGTACGCGGGCTTCTCGACGGCGGAAGCATCGAACGCTTTCTACCGTCGGAATCTTGCGGCGGGACAGAAGGGCCTGTCCGTCGCGTTCGATCTGGCCACACATCGCGGCTACGACTCCGACAACGAGCGCGTGGTCGGCGACGTGGGGAAGGCAGGTGTCGCCATCGATTCGGTCGAGGACATGAAAATCCTCTTCGACCAGATCCCGCTCGATCAGATGTCGGTCTCCATGACCATGAATGGCGCCGTGCTCCCCATCATGGCCTTCTACATCGTCGCGGCAGAAGAGCAGGGTGTGGATCCGGCGCGGCTGAACGGGACCATTCAGAACGACATCCTCAAGGAGTTCATGGTCCGTAACACGTACATTTATCCGCCGGCGCCGTCGATGCGGATCATCGGCGACATCTTCCGCTTCTGCGCCGAGCGGATGCCGCATTTCAACGCCATATCGATCAGCGGGTACCACATGCAGGAAGCCGGCGCGACCGCCGACATCGAGCTGGGGTACACGCTGGCGGATGGACTGGAATACGTGCGCACCGGACTGTCTGCCGGACTGACCATCGACAGCTTCGCTCCGCGCCTCAGCTTTTTCTGGGCGATCGGCATGAACCATTTCATGGAGATCGCCAAGCTGCGTGCGGCGCGCGTGCTGTGGGCACGGCTGATCAAGACGTTCAACCCATCCAACCCGAAGTCCATGGCGCTCCGGACGCACTCGCAGACGTCCGGTTGGAGTCTGACGGCACAGGACGTATTCACGAACGTGTCGCGCACGTGCATCGAGGCGCTGTCAGCCGTGCTCGGCCACACGCAGTCGCTCCACACCAACGCGCTCGACGAAGCCATCGCCCTGCCGAGCGACTTCTCAGCCCGGATCGCACGGAACACGCAGATCTACCTGCAGCAGGAGACGGGTATCACGCATGCCGTGGACCCGTGGGCCGGCAGCTACTACGTCGAGTCGCTGACCGCAGACCTGATGGCCAAGGCGTGGCAACACATTCAGGAGATTGAGAGTCTCGGCGGCATGGCTCGGGCGATCGAGACCGGCCTCCCGAAGCTGCGGATCGAAGAGGCCGCCGCACGCCGCCAGGCCAGAATCGACGCGGGCCGCGACGTGATCGTCGGCGTGAACAAGTACCGGTTGGATCACGAACCGCCGCTCGACGTCCTGGAAGTGGATAATCGCGCCGTGCGCGAGTCGCAGCTTCATCGCCTTGCCGGGGTGCGGCGCACCCGGGACCAGTCAGCCGTCGATCGAACGCTGGCGGCCCTCAGAGCCACCGCCGAAACGCGCCAGGGGAACCTCCTCGAGCAGTCGATCGCCGCCGCCAGGGCCCGCGCCACACTTGGAGAGATCTCGTCTGCCCTCGAGCAGGTCTTCGGGCGGTACCAGGCCGTGAATCGAACGATCTCCGGTGTCTATTCATCCGAAAGTCAGACCGATCCCGGATTCCAGAAGGCGCGCGCGCTGGCGGACGAGTTCTCCAGGCACGAAGGCCGCCGTCCCCGCATACTGGTGGCGAAGCTCGGACAGGACGGCCACGATCGCGGCGCCAAGGTCATCGCGACGGCGTTCGCCGACGTAGGATTCGATGTCGACGTCGGTCCGCTGTTCCAGACACCGCGAGAAGCCGCCCGTATGGCGATCGAAAACGACGTGCACGTCCTGGGTATCTCGAGCCTCGCCGGAGGTCACAAGACTCTCGTGCCCGAAACGATTGCGGAGCTGCAGCGGCTGGGCCGCGGCGACATCCTGGTGTTCGTGGGAGGTGTCATTCCACCGCGCGACTACGACTCGCTGCGCCAGGCGGGCGTCGCGGGTATTTTCGGCCCCGGCAGCGTGATCACCGTCTGCGCGCAGGAAATCCTCGATCGCCTGATGGGAGCCGCACGCGCGTGACGGCCGGCGGAAACTCGCCGCGGCAGGGCGGATCCGAACCGGTACCGAGTCCCAGGCGGCTCGATCTCGGCGCCTACATCGACGGCGTGCTCGCGGGCAATCGCGTCGTCCTGGCCCAGTCCATCACGCTCGTCGAGAGTACGCGTCCTGAGGATGCGGAGCTCGGAGCCGCGTTGCTGGATTCCCTGCTGCCGCACACAGGCAAGGCGCGGCGCGTGGGAATCACCGGCGTCCCTGGCGTCGGCAAGAGCACGTTCATCGACACACTGGGCATGCTGCTCGTCCGGGAGCGGGGCGAACGCGTCGCCGTCCTGAGTGTGGATCCGTCCAGCCCGTTTTCAGGCGGCAGCATCCTAGGCGACAAGACGCGCATGGAGCGCCTGGCCGTCGAGGAGCGCGCGTTCATCCGGCCGTCGCCGGCGCGTGGCCATCACGGAGGGGTTGCCCGGCACACGCGCGAGGCGATGCTCTTGTGCGAAGCTGCCGGCTTCGAGAACGTGCTGGTCGAGACCGTGGGTGTCGGGCAATCCGAAACGGCCGTCCGTTCGATGACCGACTTCTTCCTGCTCCTGATGCTCGCCGGTGCCGGCGACGATCTGCAGGGGATCAAGCGGGGCATCATCGAAATGGTCGATGCCATGGCGGTGACCAAGGCCGACGGCGACAATGTCGGACGCGCCGAGCGCGCGCGGGCAGAGTATCGGGCCGCGTTGCATCTGTTTCCGGCGTCGGCCGACGGATGGGTGCCTCGCGTGCTCACGTGTTCGGCGCTGACGGGTGACGGTGTGATGGATATCTGGAATGTCGTGCTCGACCACCAGCGCGAGCTCACGGCGTCTGGTGCACTGGCGGCGCGGCGGTCGGCACAGGCGCTGGACTGGATGCGCGATCTCATCACCATCGGCCTCGAGGAGCTGCTGCGGCGGGATCCAGCGGTGACGAGCCAGCTGACGGAACTGGAAGCCTCCGTGCGCGCCGGCAAGACGACGCCCTTCGCCGCAGCGCGCCGGGTCGTCGCAGCGTTCGAGCCGCGACCGCGCCCGGCAGAATGACGTCGGGCGCATGGCAACGTGAGATCAGGAGTGCGACGGCCGTGGACGAGAGCGTAACCATCCGACAGGCGACGATCGCAGACATCGAGGTACTACTCGACCATCGCGTCGCGATGTTTCAGGACATGGGGTTCACCGACCCGGAGGCGCTCGACGAGGTCCGTGCCACCTCGCGCCCCTATTTCGAAACCGCCCTGCCCGCGAACGGATACGTGGCGTGGCTGGCGGAAGCGGGTGGGGAAGTCGTGGCTGGAGCAGGCGTCGTGCTGTCGGCGTGGCCAGGCGGCCCATGGGACGGACAGTCCCGGCGGGCATGGATCCTCAACGTCTATACCGCGCCTGCCTGGCGGCGGCGCGGGCTGGCGCGCCGGCTCATGGAGGTCGTCCTGGACTGGTGCCGGTCGGAACGATTCCGAATCGTCTCGCTGCACGCCAGCGCCGAAGGCCGCCGGCTGTACACCGCCATGGGGTTCAAGCCGACCAACGAGATGCGTCTCACGCTGTAGCACCCGCACCCCACGTCCGCACCTGCTGTCCGCACCCTCGGCAGCCACTTCAATCTCCGCCCTTGTCGGGCTCCGCATGCTCACGCGCACGCCGACGCCGATCTGCCGCAGTGTTGCGTTCTTCACGCAGCCGTCGGTTCAACGCCATGTTGACGATCACGAGCAGTGCGATCAGCAGAAACACATAGCCCGTGGCATAGAACAGCCAGGGAGGAAGGTTCAGACCGGTCAGTGACAACTCCCGCGTGCGGGTTGAGGTGCCCGCGGCTGGAGGCACTTTACCGGGCAGCCGGCACGCAGTAAAGCGGCTCGTCCCAGAGTTCGATGGAGGGCCTGGATTGTGCGATAGGCTGCGGAGTCATGCTGCGATTCGTCCGAACCGCCACAGCACTTCTCTTCGTCCTCGCTCTGCCGGCCACGGCATCGCCTCCTCAGACGTTCAGCGCCGAACGGTTCAAGGCGCATGTCGCCTTCCTTGCCGACGATCTGCTCGAGGGGCGTGAGGCCGGTACGCGCGGCCACGAGATTGCCGCGCGCTATATCGCGAGTCAGTTCGCCGTGCTCGGTATTCAGCCCGCCGGTACCGACGGAACGTACTACGAGCAGGCGGATTTCTCGGAGGCGACCCTCAGCGCGCCCGTGGCATCGCTCGTCGTACAAGGTCCCGACGGCGATCAGGCGTACTCGCAGGGCGACCGTGCATTCATCGGAGGC
>JBKPMA010000577.1:0-8757 GCA_046731935.1 Acidobacteriota bacterium | reverse complement strand
GTCCATAGGGCTGTACTTCAGCGATCGACCGGCGACACGCGTTCCGATGCTGCTACAGCTCGAGCACGACGGCGCGCTCGACATCCCGCCTGGCAACGCGGCATTTTCGGTGACGGATCGATTGACGCTTCCGGTGCCCGTTACCGTGCTGGGCGTGTACCCGCATGCGCACTACTTGGGAACGCGCTTCGAGGGGTCGGTGCAGTTGCCCGACGGCACGGTGCGGCCACTCGTGACGATCTCGCGCTGGGATCTGAACTGGCAGGGCGTCTATCAGTTCGCGGATCCGCTCCCGTTGCCCAAAGGGGCCGTGCTGACGATGCGATGGGTGTACGACAACACGACCGCGAACGCGCGGAATCCCAACTCTCCGCCGGTTCGGGTGCGCGCCGGCAACCGCGCGACCGACGAGATGGCCCATTTCTGGGTGCAGGTGCTCACGACCAGGCCCGAGGATAGGCTCGTGCTGCAGGAGGCGCTCATGCGCGGGCGGCTGCAGAAGTATCCGGGCGACTTCGTTGCACTGGCCAATCTCGGCTCTGCTCTCCAGACAGAGGGGCGGTTGAACGACGCAATCTCATTTTTGCGCCAGGCAGTCGCCGCGCGGCCCGACCACGCGCCTGTGCGAAACAATCTTGCGACCGCACTGCGATCCGCCGGACGCGTAGACGAAGCCATCGCCGAGTTCGAGGAGACCCTTCGACGGCAGCCGTCGTACCTGGACGCCGAGTACAACCTCGGCACAACGCTGCTCGCGGCCGGCCGTACGGCAGAAGCGATCGCTCGCCTTCGGCATGTGCTGCAGGGACACCCTTCGGACGCCGCCGCGATGTCTGACCTCGGTGCGGCGTACGCGATCGCGGGACAGTACGACGATGCGGTGCCCATGCTGCAGCATTCGCTGGAGATCATGCCGTCCAACGCACAGGCCCATTTCAATCTCGGACTGATCGCCGCGAGCCGTGGGGACATGCAGACGGCTGTCACGCACTTCGAGGCCGCGCTGCGTCTGGATCCCGACAACACGGAAATCGCGCAGGCGTTACGAGAAGCGAAGGGACAACACTAGGGTGCGACAACTGGGTGCGGTCGTCAGGTGCGGCCATCGTGCGCGGACGGAACGTGTGAAGGTGAGAGACGAAGTGAGGAAGGTGCGGCACTTTGGGAGTCTCGTGCTGGCGCTGGTCGCGGCGGTGTCCACGGCGTACGGTCAGTCGAGCGCTCACCCAGCGCTCACACTGGAGTGGATCTACAGCGACGCCGGCCGTGCGCTGACGCGGCTGCCGTCGTACGCATGGCTGGATGATGGCACTGCCCTCTATCTCGACACGAGAGCTCCCAGTGCGACACGACGGCTTGAGCGCCTGGATCCGGACTCCGGCGTGCGGCGGCCCGCGGTGGACGAAGCGCGCGCGCAGGCAAGCCTCTCGACTGTCTCGCCCGGGATGACGCTCGGCATCCTCGACTGGCCCGAAGCCATCGATCGCAACGGACGTCGCGTCTTCTACGCGATTGACGACGACATCATCGAATTGGATTTCGCGGCGGCGGCGTTCTCGCGGTTGACGTCAACGCCATCCGAGGAGAAGGACGTCAACGTCTCGCCGGATGGAACGCATGTCGCCTTCGTCAGGGACCACGACCTCTACACAATCGATCTCACGACGCGTGCGGAGACCCGGCTGACCCGTGATGGCTCTGACACCACACTCAATGGCACGTTGTCATGGGTCTACTGGGAGGAAATCTTCGGCCGCAAGGACACGGCCTGGTGGTGGGCGCCCGACGGGCGATCGATCGCGTATCTGCAGACCGACGACTCTCCAGTCGCGGTCAGCGAGTTCGTGGACTTCAGACCCGATCAGCCGCGCATTCTGCGACAGCGGTATCCGCGCGCAGGCTCGGCGAATCCCAAGGTGCGAGTCGGAATCGTCGGCGTGAATGGTGGCGACACCCGCTGGGTCTCGATCGACGATGCGCCCTTCGAATACGTCTTGCGCGTGGCCTGGCTGCCCGACAGCCGGCAGGTCAGCATCCAGACGTTGACGCGCGATCAGCAGGAGCTGGGCCTGTACTTTGCCGACGCGGAGACCGGCCGGGCGCGCCGCATCCTGACCGAGCGCGAGGCGGCATGGGTGAACGTCACCGACGACCTGCGGTTCCTGCCATCGCGGCGGCAATTTCTCTGGGCCTCTGAGCGCAGCGGCTACATGCACCTCTATCGCTACGGCATCGACGGGTCGCTCGTGAACGAGATTACGCGCGGCGACTGGGCCGTGGCCACGGCGGACGATGCCGCATTCTGGGTGCGACAATCCGTCGCTGGTGTGGACGAACGCGAGGGCTGGGTGTACTTCGTGTCGCTCCAACAGTCGCCAATCGAGCGCCAGCTCTATCGGATTCGACTGGACGGCACTGGTCTGTCACGCGTGTCGGCCGAGCGCGGCAGCCACGGCATTTCCATGTCGCCCGACGCCCGCCGCTACTTCGACGCGTTCACCGACGTCCGCACACCGCCCGGGCTCACGTTGCGTCGCGCCGACGGATCGCTCGTCGCGGAACTGGCCGCGGCGCCTGTACCGGTCTTCGCTGGACGGACTCTCGCGTTCCCCGCGACCACCACCATCCCCGCACGCGACGGCTTCCGGATGCCGGCGCTCGTCTTCAAGCCGGTCACGCCGCCGGCCGGTCAGAAGCTGCCGGTGATCATGTTCGTGTACGGCGGTCCGAGCGCGCCTACCGTGAAAGACGCGTGGCAGGAGCACACGCTTTTTTATCAGCTGCTGCTCGATGCCGGCTATGCGGTGGTGCAGGTGGACAACCGCGCGGCGACGGGCATCAGCAAGACGCTCGAGAACACCATCCTGCGGAAATCCGGAGGTCCCGAGACCGACGATCTCGTCGATGCCGCCCGGTGGCTGAAGACGCAGTCCTGGGTGGATGGCGATCGCCTCGGCGTGTTCGGCTGGAGCGGCGGCGGCACGATGACCTTGAATCTCATGACGCGATCGCAGGAGTTCCGAGCGGGCATCTCGATCGCGCCAGTCACCGACTGGCGCTACTACGACACGAAGTGGGCGGAAGCGCTGATGCGGCGGCCGGCAGACAATCCGGAGGGGTACAACGACTTCTCACTCGTCCGCCGCGCACCGCAGCTGCACGGCCGGCTGCTGCTCGTCTACGGCACCGACGACGACAACGTGCATCCGCAGAACGAGCAGGCGTTTATCGACGCGTTGATCTCGGCGGGGATCACGTTCGACACCGCGATCTATCCCATGCGGACGCATGCGATCGGCGACGATGCGGCGAGAATCCACCTGTTCAAGAGCATGGTGGAATTCTGGAAACGATGGTTGTAGACGCGGCGTCTACTCGAGGGCTTGGATCAGATGCGCGCCCGACTGCAGGTAGAAGCGCCCGCAGCCGTTGGGACAGTGAAAGTGATCCCAGGAAAAGTGTTCGACGCGGCTTCGTGCGTCCCATTCGAGCTCGATACCGCAGGACGGGCATCGATGAGGACGCTGTTGCACCCGCCGCGGCATGACCAGCAGGTCAGGCGGCGTGGGAGGATGCGGGGTGAGGCGATCGGACATGCACGGCCTCCCGCGGATCATCGACTGACAGCCGATATGACTGCTAGTCGGCACCGCAACCAACTCCAAAATCTACTCCGTTCCGCGAAGCAAGGGAAGCAATTTTACTGACGGGCTTGGCCCATTCCGCGCCTTAAACACGGCCGTGTCACCCATTGCACCGATCTTGCAGGTGTCAATGGCATGACTGTGCTGTTCGAAGCAAATTCGAGAAGGCCAGCGGGACAGATCAGGCGGCGCACAGCCCGGTGTACGGGCGTGTGTGCCGCGTGGATGACCGCCCTGCTGATCGCCGGATCCACGTCGGCGCAGACCGTGATCTCTGCGCCTCCCAATAAGTACAGCGTGCAGGACGATGTGAAGGTCGGGAAGGAAGCCGCCTCGGCGGTCGAGCGTGAACAACCGATCCTGCGCGACGACGAGATCACGGCGTACGTGGCCTCGATCGGCGAGCGGCTCGTCGCGGTCGTGCCGGCCGATCTTCAGCATCCGGAGTTCCAGTACTCCTTCAAGGTGGTCAACGTCGGCGACATCAATGCCTTCGCACTGCCTGGCGGGCCCATGTACGTGAACCGCGGCATGCTGGGCGTCGCGCATACGGAAGGCGAGATCGCCGGCGTGATGGCGCACGAGCTCGCGCACGTCGCCTTGCGTCACGGCACGGCGCAGGCGACGGCAGCCACCAAGTACGAAGTCGGTGAAATTGCGGGATCCATCATCGGCGCGATCATCGGTGGGCGCGTGGGGAGCGTCGTGTCGCGCGGTAGTCAGCTGGGGATCGGCATCAGCTTCCTGCGCTTCAGCCGGGAGTACGAGAAGCAGGCCGACCTGCTGGGCGCGCAGATGATGGCGCGCGCCGGGTACGACCCGACCGAGATGGCCAACGTGTTCCGCACGATCGAGGAGCGCTCGGGTAGCGGAGGCATAGAGTTCCTCAGCGATCACCCGAATCCCGGTAATCGTGTGGAGTACATCACCGCGGAAGCCCAGTCGCTCCGGGTGGAGCATCCGCGCGACTCGGGGCCCGAGTTCGAGCGCATGCAGGCGCACTTGCGGACGCTGCCGCCGCCGCGCGAGCGCCCGAAGCAGCAAAGCGAGAGATAGTCGTTCGTCTACAGTCTTCGGGCTACAGTCTGCGGTCTGCGGTCTTCATTCCGCATTCCGCATTCCGCATTCCGCATTCCGAATTGATCTAGTTCTTACACGTAAACCCCATGCTGCAGTTCTCGGGATACGTGGGAGAACAGGTGAAGGCGGCGAGCGGCGCTGGATGGCAGCCTTCGTCGCCAAGCGAGGACGCTGTCTGGCAGACGCACGCGCAGGGCGGAATATCCATCTTGTCGATGGGCCGGTCTGTCACGAGTTGCTCCTCGCTCACAAGTTCGGCAGGGCGCAAGTCTGCCGCGCGCCTGGCCTGTTCGATGATCGCCGGAAGGCCGCCGCGAACAGACCACACCTTCCGCGCGGAGCGCACCGTCTCGAGCACCGCCACGAAGCGATCCTGCGGCACAGCCCCTTTCACTTCGAGCGAAAACTGTAGCGGCTGCCGAGTGCCTGGCTGCAGAATGGGTCCGACGCAGTAACCGACGCTGCCGCGCAGGCGCCGCCGATCGTCGAACACCACGATCCGGATCGAGACGCGCATAGGCTCGAAGGCGCCGTTCCTGACGATCACGGTCATCACACTGCCGTCGCCGTAAAATTCTCCGTCCTCGAGACGAAGCGGCATCCCCTGCGGAAAGATGATGACCGCGTCGGACTGCGGCACGCGCGCTTCTATCGCGACGCTCTGAAGCGGCGAGAGGCCAATTGAGACCGTCAGTACGAACGCCGCTCCCGTGAGCCGTCGCGCCAGCGTCGGCCCGATCCCGCGGATGCGGTGCCGGTTGCGCGGAACGCGCGGGTCAGTCACGACCCTGTTTGATCCCGCGGACCTTCATGGGCAGTCCGAACAGATCGATGAACCCGCGGGCGGCGGTCACGTCATAATCCTTCATGGCGAAGCTCGCCAGCCGCGTGTCGTACAGCGATCGCTTCGACGTCGCGCTGACGGCCGTGGCGCGTCCCTTGAACAGCTTCACTTTTACCGTGCCTGTGACCACTTCGCTGGCGTGGTCGACGAACGCCTGCAGGGCCTCGCGCAACGGGTGGAACCATTGGCCGTAATAGACCAGTTCCCCGTATCGCACCGCGACCTGCTGCTTGAAGTGATACAGATCGCGCTCCAGGCAGATCTGTTCGAGCGCCTTGTGCGCCTCGTAGAGGATGGTGCCGCCGGGCGTCTCGTAGACGCCGCGTGATTTCATGCCGACCAGGCGATTCTCGACGAGCGTGACCTGGCCCACGCCATGTTTGCCGCCGACGGCGTTCAGGCGTTCGATGAGCTCATGGCCCGCCTTGGTGAAGCGCGTGCCGTTGATCGCGACCGGTGTGCCTTCCTTGAACGTAATCTCGACGTACTCGGCCTTGTCGGGCGTCTCACTCACGGGTCGCGTGATCGTATAGACACGCTCGAGCGGTTCGCGGGCCGGATCTTCGATCTCGCCGCCCTCGTGCGAGATGTGCCACAGGTTGCGATCCTGCGAGTAAATCTTCTCTTTGCTCTGTGCGATGGGGATGCGGTGCTTTACCGCGTAGTCGATGGCCGTTTCGCGATCGTTGAGGCCGTCGGCGAGAAAGCGCGGGTCCTTCCACGGCGACACAATCTCGAGCGCCGGGTCGAGCGCCATGAAGGTCAGCTCGAACCGGACCTGATCGTTGCCCTTGCCCGTGGCGCCGTGTCCGACCGCGTCGGCTCCAGTCTGGTGCGCGACGTCCACCTGCGCCTTGGCGATGAGCGGGCGGGCGATCGACGTGCCGAGCAGGTAGTCTCCCTCGTACGTCGCGTGCGCACGCAACATCGGGAAGCAATACTGCTCGGCAAACTCGCGCCGCAGGTCCTTCACCACGACTTCGTCGGCGCCGCTCTTGTATGCCTTGCGCTCGATCCCTTTGAGCTCACTCCCCTGTCCCAGTTCCGCCGCAAAGGCCACGAGGCGGACGCCGGGATAGCGTTCTTTCAACCAGGGGAGAATGACCGAGGTATCGAGGCCCCCGGAATACGCAAGCACGATCTTCTTTGGCATCAGACGAAGCTCCACACGCAGTACAGGCTACGGGCTACAGGCTATGGGCTACGGACTACGGACTACGGACTACGAACTACGGACTACGGACTACAGGCTACGGACCACTGGCTACAGGCTACGCTGCGGGCCGTCAAAACATGAAAGTGTACTTCAGAAATGTGTCGCGCTTCTGGCTCCCGCTGGCGCTAAGATGCTGCGGTGCCGCCGACGTTCGAACTGATCCTGAGATTCGCCGTCGCATACGCGCTGGCGCTGCCGGTGGCGTGGGACCGGGAGCACGAGGATCGCAGCGCCGGGCTTCGTACGTTCCCGCTCGTCGCCATCAGCGCGGCGGGGTATGTCACGATCGCGCAGATTGCTTTCACGGGCAGTCCTGACGCGCAGTCGCGCGTGCTGCAGGGGCTGCTCGCCGGGATGGGATTCATTGGCGGCGGCGCGATTCTCCACGTGGGGCGCGGCGTCCATGGGACCGCGACGGCAGCCGCGCTCTGGGCCACCGCCTGCATCGGCGTGGCCTGCGCGTACTCCGCGTACCCCGTGGCCATCTTTCTCAGCATCCTCAGTTTCGTCACGCTGCGCTTCATGAAGAAGTGGAAGCCAGAGGACAGGCGCGAACGGGAACGTTAGGTGCGTAAACAGATCGTGGCATTCCTCGCGCTATGGCTGATCGCCATGGCAGCCCCGGCGGCGGCGCAGCCGGCGGCGCCCACGCTTGTCATCCTCGTACGGCACGCCGAGAAAGCGAAGCTTCCTGCCGATGATCCAGACCTCACGCCCGCAGGAAAGGCACGGGCGACAGCGCTGACCGCCGCCATCGAGTCGTCGGGCGTGGACGTCATCATCACGACAGAATTCCGCCGGACGCGTGAGACCGCCGCTCCGCTTGCGGCGGCGCGTCATATACAGCCCATCGTCGTACAGAGCTCCGACGACACCGCGGCGCACGCACGGGCGGTCGCCGCAGAGATCGCCAGGCACGCGGGGCACACCATCCTCGTCGTTGGCCACTCCAACACCGTACCGGCGATCATCACCGCGTTGGGCGGCCCTTCCCTGCCTGAGATCTGCGAGGATCGATTCGCGACACTCTTCGTGCTGAGTCTCGCTCCGCCCTCGGGGGCACGGCTGGTGACGGCCACGTACGGAGCCGCGGATCCGCCGTCCACCGCGTGCGCGGGCGGAATGCGTCAGCCCTAGGCCACCGCGCGCGTGGCGCGCCTCGAATCACTGTTGCACATCAGTGCACGTGCCGCGCGCATCGTCCATGCGCCGCTGTGCTCTATCGCCCACCCACCGACGGCCGACATTCTCAGTAGCAGCCGGTATTGCCGCTGTTTGCTAAACGCGATCCGTCAATCTGCCGATATACCCAGGTGATAAGCGGCCTCTAGCGTGTCAGCCACCCTTCGAGCCTCCGCCGTCGTCGCTGGTGTAGACGAAACACCCGTCGAAGCACACCTTCGACGCGTCGTCGAAACACAGCCCGTGCCGCTGTCGCGCGTGAGCGACGACGGCATCTTCCTGGCCGTCAACGACGCCGCATTGTCGATGCTCGGCGCCGAGCGACTCGAGCAGGTGCTCGACACCTCGCTGCTCGAGATGGTCGCGCCACAATCACGGGATTCGTGCCGCGTCTTCCTGTCACGCGTCGCAGCGGGCGATCGCGGATCGACCGAAGTCGAGTTCACGGGACTGGGCGGCCTCGCGCACACGCTCCAACTGCACGCGACGACGCATCCGGTGTCGGCCGACGCCAAGCCGTCCGTACTGATTACGTTCCGCGACGTCACCGAGTACCGTCGCCTCGAGCGCGCCGTCGTCGAAGCCGCCGCACGCGAAGAACAGCGGGCCGCCGCGCATGCCGCCGAAGTCGCGCGGCTCAGCGCGCAGCTCGCCGACAACAACGCGAACGCCAAAGCGCGGTCCGGTGACGAGGCACGCGCCGCGGCGCTCGAACAGCAGCTCGCGGATGCCGAGCGCAAGCACCACGAAGCCGCGGAACGCCACGCCGTGCTGCAGGCGCAGGCGCGTGC
>JBKPMA010000576.1:0-16382 GCA_046731935.1 Acidobacteriota bacterium | reverse complement strand
TCTTTCACCTCCGCCTTCGGACAATACGCCGCGCGGTATCCGAGCTCACGATGCGCACGCGCCATCTCCTCCGGGTCGTCGGTCTTCACGAAGATCGGCCCGCCGAGGCGAATGGCGCCCCGCGGCGAGGACTGCTGGCGGTCAACTCCCAAGACGTCGGCGCGTGACGCGACTGCCGCGGCGCTCAGCGAGCGCTCGAGAAACTGGCGGCGGGTGACAGGAATGTTCATGACAGTGGCTCCAGGGAGTGTCGGGCGCCGACATTCTGGCACGATCGCGGCCCCGACCCGTCAGGATCGCGGATGGCGCTGATCATTCCGCCGCGCCTGATCGCCTCGTGCGCTGGTGCCGCCGAGTGCGTCGAGTGGCTCCGGCGGCTCCCCGCGACGGTCACCGAGCTCGAGGCACGATGGTCGCTGACGCTCTCCGAGCCGTTCACAACGGACGAGGGGAGTTGCGCGTGGGTGGCACCCGCCGAGACTGCTGACGGTGCACGCGTCGTGCTCAAGATCGGCATGCCGCACTTCGAAGCGCGCGACGAAGCCAACGGGCTGCGGTTCTGGAATGGCGACCCGGCCATCCAGCTGCTCGACGAGGACGCCGCGAGCGGGGCGATGCTCCTCGAGCGCTGCGAGCCGGGGGCTTCGTTGCGAACGGTGCCAGACACCGAGCAGGATCGCGTCATCGCCGGTCTGCTGCGGCGATTGTGGCGGCCGCCATCGGATCCGCACTCCTTTCGCCCACTGTCAGCGCAGCTGGATCTGTGGAGCGGCGAGGCGCTCGCGCGTGAGCCCGAGTGGCCCGACCCCGGCCTCGTTCGCGAAGGACTTCGCCTGTTCCATCACCTGTCTCGCGATCGGCCGTCGTCCGTGCTGCTCGCCACGGACCTGCACCCAGGGAACGTCTTGCGGGCGACCCGCGAGCCATGGCTGGTCATCGATCCGAAGCCGTTCGTCGGCGATCCCGCCTACGACGCCACGCAGCTGTTTCTGTCGGATCGTCTCGAGCCGCTCGCGGCCGATCCCGTCGGCGTCATCGAGCGTTTTGCGGATCTGGTCGAGATCGAGAGCGCCCGGATCAGGCTCTGGCTGTTCGCGCGGCTCGTGGCCGATCCGCGCGCCGACTGGAGCGATCCAGCGCCGTTCGCGCTGGCCCGGATGCTGGGCTCCGGCTGATTGTCGGCAATCGAACTCGAGTTCGGTGCCGGAACCGAATCACTACGACGGAGACTTCAGATCGCCAAGCAAAGTCGGGATGAGTTCCGAAACGGTCGGGTGAATCGGGACTGCTCGCTGGAGCACGGGATAGGGCACGCCCGCATTCATCATGTCGAGAATGCCGTGAATGGCCTCGTCGCCGCCGGTCCCCAGAATTGCGGCCCCCATGATCTTCTTCGTCTCTGCGTCCACGACGACCTTCATGAATCCCAGCGTCTCGCCTTTTTCGATCGCGCGGCTGACGCGTGTCATCGGACGTTTTGAGACCAGGATGCGCTTGCCCGTGGCGCGCGCTTCCGTTTCAGTCATGCCCACGCGACCGAGCGGTGGGTCGATGTAGAGCGCGTATCCCGGGATGCGGTCGCTCAACCGTCGCGATTCCTTGTCGAGAAGGTTGGCCGCGACGATCTCGTAGTCGTTGTACGCCGTATGCGTGAACGCACCGCGTCCGTTGCAATCGCCGAGAGCCCAGATGCCGGGTACGTTGGTCGCGAGTGTGTCGTCTACGGTGATGTAGCCGCGCGCGTCCATCCGCACGCCGGCTTTGTCGAGGCCGAGGTCGGCAGTGTTCGGCACGCGTCCCACGGCCAGCAGGACGGTCGATCCTGCGACTTCCGGCGCTCCGTGAGTGCAGTCCACCGACACGGCCACGCCGTCGGCATGCGGCGCGAGCGAAATGCATTCCGCGCCCGTCCTGACATGAATGCCCTCGCGTTCGACGATGTCACGGATCGCGTCTGAGACGTCTTCGTCTTCGCGTGAGATCAGATGCTTCGACATCTCGATGACCGTGACCTCGGCGCCGAAGCGCCGATAGATCTGCGCGAATTCGAGCCCGATGTAACTGCCGCCGACGATGATGAGATGACGAGGTACGGCATCCAGCTGGAGGATGGTCGTGTTCGTCAGGAACGGCACGCTCTTGATACCCGGGAAGTCGGGGGTGCGGGCGCGCCCGCCGACATTGATGAAGATACGCGGCGCCGTCAGCACGTTCTCACCGACCCGAACCGTCGTAGGCGATTCGAAACACGCCTGGCCGGTAAAGACCGTGCATCGTTCGAGCGCGCGCAGGCCGCGCTCGACGCCGTTGCGCGAGTTGGCCACGACCGAGTCCGCGCGTGCCTTCGCGGTGCGCATGTCGATCCGCGGAGGCTGGTCGAGTACGACGCCGTACTCCGACGCACGGCGAGCGAGGTGTGCCGCGTACGCGCTCGCCACCAGCGTCTTCGTTGGCGTGCACCCGGTATTGACGCAGGTGCCGCCGAACAACTTGCGCTCGACGAAGGCAACCGTCATCCCGGCCGCACTCAGACGGTACGCGAGCGGCGGACCCGCCTGGCCGGCGCCGATGATGATGGCGTCGAAAGAAGTCATAGCAACACACCAAGCGCGAGCGCCGCGCCGCCGATCGCAACGGCATCTTCGATGAACGCAGCCGGGTGATCGTTTCCGAACGCTTTCGCGAGCGCTCCGCGGAACTGACGCCCACCCAGTGTGCCGATGACGGCCCCCACGACGCCGGCGATGAAACCGGCGATCAAATTGTCGCGCGCGGCGCCAATGGCCGCGCCAGACAGTCCTCCTGTCACGAGGCGTGCGGCAAACTGCACGGGGACGGTGCGGCTGGGCGTGGTCGGCAACTGATCCGTGACGAACTCGCCGAGCGCGAACAGGGTCAGAATCCATGGGGCGTACGCCCACCCGAGAAAGGCGAACCCGGTGGGTGCGAGGTTGATCCAACCCAGCCTGGCGGCCCAGCTCACGGCCGCAGGAGCGGTCATCGCGCGAAGACCGGCGACGACGCCGATCAGAAGGGAGACGATCAGGGTTGCTGTCATTGAGCCGCTCATACGCGTCCAGTTCAATGAGTTGTTGAGGTAGCGGGCCTACGTGGTGAGTGAGTGATAGTTGTCCGGGACGACGAACGCGTCAACCCGGCGCACAACCCCGCATCAGGGTCGCGGGATCGCCGCGCGGCTGTATGCGCCATCGTCAATGCGTGCATCGAGTAAAGGATGATTATGACGAGCCGACCTCCGGTCCGCCACGTGGTCAGACCATGGCCGCTCGCCGGTCGTATGGTGTCTCACGCCAGCGCGCTCGTGCCGCTGGGAGTCGCCACGCTGGCGCTCGGCATGAGCCTGTATCACTGGGTGGAAGGGCTGCCCTGGGCTGATTCGTTCCTGAACGCGGCGATGCTGCTGGGCGGCATGGGGCCGATCGATCCGCTGAAAACGACCGCAGGGAAGTGGCTGGCGGGCGTCTACGCGCTGCTGGCCGGCGTCGTGTTCCTCGTGTTGGCCGGCGTGATGCTCGCTCCCGTCTTCCACCACGTGCTGCAGCGGTTCCATCTCGACGCCGACGAGAGTGGCAAGGCGAAGTGACAGACGCGCGACGATTGAAACTTTCTTGAAAACCGCTCAGGGCTTCTCACGCGCGCCGTGTTCCTCGAGGTGCGGCCCCGGGATCCTTCTCCTCGGCGCGCGCAGCAGTGACCACTTCGAGCGCCGTGCGGCCGTCGGCTCCGGGCGGCGGTATCGCCGCCATGGGCGAGGACCCACTGCACCACGTTGGCGTGACCGAACACCGCCGCGCGAAAGAGTACGGTCTTTCGATCGATCGGGGCGAGGCCGTTGACGTGCGCGCCGGCCGCGACGGACCTTTCGACGCCTGGAAGATCGCCGTGTCGCGCCGCATGAAACAATCGCTGGAACGACACGCGTGGCGTGTTTGTAGAACAGCTCGACCCTGTGTCCCTTCGACCCTTCGACTCTGTGACCCTTCGACCCTAAGGTGTCGTCGGGTATGCTTTCGAAGGATGTCCCATCTTCGAATCATCGAACCGTCCGACGCCACCGGCCCCCTTGCCGAGGTGTACGGTCGGATGAGTGGGCGGCCGATGCCGGCGATCTACAAGCCGGTGCACGGCGGCGTCGCCGGGATCGTGCGCGCGCACAGCCTGGATCCCGGGCTGATGCCGCGCGTGTTTGCGTTCTCTGGCGGCGTGAACCAGTCAGGCCCGCTCGCCTGGTGGCAGCGTGAGCTGATCGCGGCGGCGACCTCGCGCCTCAATCAGTGTTTTTATTGAACGGCCGCTCACGCAGAGTTTCTGCGTGCCGCTCGTGGTGATGATGCGCTGTCGTGGGCAGTGGTTGCCGATCCACGTGGAGTGGCAGACCGGCACGCCGACCCGGTCGTCCGGGCGTTGCTGCGTCTGATAATCGACGTGACGGAACACCCGTGGGCGCTGACCGGCGCCGATCTCGAGCGGGCGCGTGCGGGCGGACTCGACGGGCCCGGCATCCTGCACGCGGTTCTGCAAACGTCGCTCTTCGGGCACTTCAACCGGATCGCAGATGCCGTCGGTGTCGATGCCGATTATCCCGACTCGTTCGGCGCGCCGCACCTCGTACCGTCGACGCCGCCGTATCTCTGGCCAGACTCAGTGCCCGATCCCGGCACGCCGCAGCCGATCCAGCTGACCGAGCGTCCTGGCGCCGTCGAGCTCGTCACGGCATGGCGCCAGCACGCACTCGAGCGGGACGCACCGCTCACGCGCCATCAGCGCGCCGTGGTCGCGCACGCAGTGGCGGAGCGTCTCGGCGACGCCACCGTCTCTCCTGCCATGCCGGCCGACGACATCGATCGCGCCCTCGTGGCCCTCGCCGACATCGTGACCCTCGCGCCATGGAAGCTGGATCACGACGCGTACGGTCCCATCCGGGCGCTCGGGCTCGCTGACGACGCCGAGGTCTTCGACGCCGTGGCGACGGCATCGGCCTGTACGGTGTTCTCCCGCCTGAACGTCACGCTGGCCGCGTTCGCTCGCTGAGGTGAGGCGCTGCGAACGGGAGGGCTTGTATTCTGCCTGCGCGTGCTATATTTTTAGCACAATGCGCCTGCCTCGCCGTCGCGCGTCGTGAATTCGCGTCGCGCGAAGGCGGGCAAACGCCGGCCCGCCTCCGACCGTCTAAGGACCTGTCATGTCCTCACTGTCTGACGTCCGTCTCGCGTTCCGCGGATTGCGCCGCAGTCCGCTGTTTGCCACCGTGGCGATCCTGTCGCTGGCGCTCGGGATCGGGGCCAATACCGCGATCTTCACGCTGATCGATCAGATCCTGCTGAGGAAGCTGCCGGTCAAACATCCCGAGCAGCTCGTCATGCTGTTCCAGAGGGGCGAGCACAACGGCAGCAACATGGGGTCGCGCATGCATTCGTACCCCATCTACAAGGACTATCAGAAACGGGCGGCGCCGCTCTCGGAGGTGCTGTGCCGGCGCATCATGCCGGCCTCGGTGAGCATCGACAATCGGACCGAGCGGCTGCAGACAGAGCTGGTATCTGGCAACTACTTCACGATGCTCGGTGTCCGGCCAGCCGCGGGCCGCGTCTTCAATTCGAAAGAGGACGACCAGGTGTACCAGGGGCATCCGGTCGTGGTGCTGTCCTACGACTACTGGACCAGCCGTTTCGCGCGCGACCCGAAGGTGATCGGCAAGAAAGTTCTCGTCAACAACTATCCGATGACGATCGTCGGGGTATCTGAAGAGGGCTTTGCCGGTGTCGATCCGGCGCAGTCGCCGCAGATACGCGTCCCCATCCTGATGAAGGACACGATGCTGCCGGAGTGGACATGGGTCCACATGGACGACCGGCGCTGCCGCTGGGTGCAGGTCTTCGCACGATTGAAGCCAGGCGAGACCGTGACGTCGGCGGCTGGTCCGCTGCAAGGGCTGTTCACGCAAATCCGCAGCTACGAGATGACGCTGCCCGCCGCGAAGGACTGGTCGAAGTATTCGCGCGAACAATTCATGAAGGGCGAGCTGAAAGTCGAAGCCGCCGCCATCGGGTACTCGCCCTTGCGCAACGACTTCTCGACCGCACTGATCGTGCTGATGTGCATGGTCGGGCTCGTGCTGCTCATCGCGTGCGCCAACGTGGCGAATTTGCTCATCGCCCGCGGCTTCATGCGGCAGAGGGAGATTGCCGTCCGTCTGTCGATCGGTGCGACGCGCGGGCGGCTCGTGAAGCAGTTGCTCGCCGAGAGCCTGGTGCTCTCGTCGATCGGCGGGATCCTGGGCATCGCCCTCGCCGTGGCGCTGACTCGGGGGCTGCTGGCGCTCATTCCCTCCAATGAGAATCCGCTGCTCATTCGCGCCGAACCCGATTTGCGGATTCTCGGATTCGCACTCGTCCTGACCTTCGTGACAGGCATCGTGTTCGGCCTGCTTCCCGCGCTGCGCGCGAGCCGCCCGGATCCCTGGACGACATTGAAAGACACCGTTGGGGCGATCGCGGGTGCTGGCGGGTCGTTGTTCCTCCGGAAGGGGCTCGTGACCGCACAGGTCGCGCTCAGCTTTCTGTTGTTGTTTGGAGCCGGCCTCTTCGTGCGGAGCCTGCAGAACCTGAAAACGACCGAAACGGGCGTCGTGCTCGACAATCTCGTAACCTTCCAGCTCTCGCCGGCCTTGAACGGGTACACGGACGAGCGCGCCGACATTTTCTACCGTTCGCTGCTCGATCGGCTGCGCACGACACCCGCCGTCGAGTCGGTTGGACGAGCCGCCGTCGCGGTCTTGAGCGGCGACGAGTGGGACAGCAGCATGTCGGTCGAAGGCCACAAACCGGCGGATGGCGAAGACATGCAGGCGTTCATGAACGCCATCTCACCCGGCTATTTCAAGACGATGAAGATCCCGTTCAGAGCCGGACGTGACTTCACCGACAACGACCCCGTGGCCTTCACCGACGCCAAAGTGACCGGCCCCAGAGTGGCCATCGTCAATCAGCGCTTCGCCGACCACTTCTTCCCACGCGGCAACGCGCTCGGCAAGCGGATCGGGTTCGGTACGGGTCCGGATACCAAGCTCGAAATCGAGATCATCGGCGTCGTCGCCGACGCGCTCTACGAAGGCCCGCGCGAAGGGGTTCACCGGCAGGTGTACGTGCCGCAGCATGGCAACGGCAGCACGGTCTTCTACGTGCGCACGCTCGCGGCATCGAATTCGATGTACGGGCTGATTCGACGCGAGGTGCAGCAGCTCGATAGCGGGTTGCCCGTGTATGCGATGAAGACGTTGGAATCCCAGCTCGACGAAACGCTGTTGTCGGATCGCCTCGTGGCACTGCTGGCGGCGAGCTTTGGCATGCTCGCCACGCTGCTGGCGTCGATCGGACTGTACGGGGTGATGGCCTTCGTCGTTGCCCGCCGGCGCAAGGAGCTCGGCGTGCGTCTCGCGCTCGGTGCGCAGCCGAAGACGCTGGTCTGGATGGTCATGCGCGAGGTGCTGATCCTGCTCGGCATCGGATTGGCCGTCGGCATCCCGGCGGCCCTGGGGGCCGCGCGCTTCGTCTCGAATCAGCTGTACGGGATCCAGCCGTACGATCCGACGATCGCGCTCGCCACCACCGCGCTTCTGTCGGTGGTCTCGGCGATTGCGGGACTGATTCCGGCGCACAAGGCGAGCCGGATCGATCCGATCCTGGCCCTCAGGTACGAGTAGGGGCTGACGAAAGGGCTCGAGGGCTCGAGGGCCTGAGGGCTTGAGGGAAGGGCTCGAGGGCCTGAGGGCAGCGGATTTCGCCTAAGAGATGTGGAGGCGGGGCCAGTCATGACTCGACCTGTGCCCCGCCTTCGAGAATGCTAGACTCGGATCGTGAGACAGCTCCGCTCGATCGCTGCAGTCGCCATCATCGCGACCCTTGGCCTGGCGCCGATCGCCGGCGACTGGTGCGCCGCGAATTGCGAGGGACGCGGCGCTCTGAAGGCGACGTCGTCACACTGCCATGGCACGGCGTCCTCGCGCGGTCTGCGAGTGACACAACTGCCCGCACCCTGCGGGCACAAACACCACGTGGAGGCGATGGCTCGCAACATCGAGCCCTTGCGTCTGGCCACGTCGTTCGCCTCGCCGCCTCTGACCGCGATCCCGAACATCCTCTCCGACTCCGCGCATCGGCGATTCGCCGCGCCGACCAGCCGCGCGGGTCCTCACGCTGACGCACGCTCGATCCCGCTGACCCTCTCGTCCTCGCTGCGCATCTGACAACACCCGGTCGGGGTGCAGGTGAGTCATCACTGCCCCTTTCTCCGCGGTCGCTTGTCCGCTGTCTTTGAGAGGACGTCAGATGAATCGCACGACCCGGCACGTGGCCGGAACAGTGGGAACGTGTCTCGCGCTGCTGATCGGGGCCGATCGCGCCGCCGCCCAGGAGCCGCCGCCAGATCATTCCCACATGCACATGGATATGAACATGTCATCTGGATGGCACTTCATGCAGGATGGCGTGCTGTTCGGCGTCTTCAATCATCAGGGCGGACCACGTGGCGCGACAGAGTTCAAGGCGCCAAACTGGTGGATGGGTCAGGCGTCGCACGACGTCGGATCGTCGAGGCTGACGCTGAATGCGATGCTGAGCCTGGATGCCGCCACCGAAGGACGGAGCGGCTACGCTGAACTGTTCCAGGTCGGCGAAGCTCTGGATGGCCGCCCTCTCGTGGATCGCCAGCATCCGCACGATCTCTTCATGCAGCTCGCGGCGGTCTGGCGCGTGCCACTGGGAGATCGTTCGGGCCTGACGCTTGCTGGTGCTCCTGTGGGCGAACCGGCACTCGGTCCCGTCGCATTCATGCACCGCGCCTCGATTGCGGAGTATCCGGTCGCGCCGCTGTCACATCACACGTTCGATTCGACGCACATCGCGTTCGGTGTCGTGACCGCTGCGGTCGACCGCGGACCGTTCGTTCTGGAAGCCTCGATCTTCAACGGCCGCGAGCCCGATGACAATCGCTGGGACTTCGACTTCGGTGCGCTCGATTCGTACTCCGCCAGGCTCTGGATCAAACCCGCCGAGCGGTGGGAATTCCAGGTGTCCACCGGCCATCTGACCGACCCGGAGGCGCTCGAAGAAGGGAATGTGCAGCGCACCACCACGTCGGGGTCGTGGTTCGCGCAGGACGGGAGCGACTACACCGCCGTCACTGCCGGCTACGGGATCAACGTCACCGAGCACGGCAACCGGCAGGCCGGCTTCCTCGAAGCGACGCATCGTCGAGGAGCCACTGCGCTCTTCGGGCGCGCCGAAGTACTGCAGGTCGAGACTGCGCTGCTGCTTCAGGATGCGATCCCGTCGACAGACGCCGCAGCCGAGGTCTCGGACGTCGTCGGCGCGTTCACCGCAGGCATGGAGCGCGACGTGTTCGCGCTCCGCGGGTTTTCAGCAGGACTCGGCGCCGCGATGACGGTGTACACGGTGCCCTCAGCCTTGAAGGGCGCGTACACCGACAATCCCGTCTCGTTTCAGCTGTTCTTCCGGCTGCGTCCACCCGCCGGGGCGATGGGCAGGATGTGGAATATGACGATGACCAGGCGGTAGGGGGAGGGGAGACGGGAGAAGGGGCAAGGGCAAGACCCCTTAACGGCGAAGACCGCAGAGTCCCTTCGTTGCACAAAGACTCAGCAATACCCTTCGTCGTGGGCAAAGTTGTGACGCCGTTCGTGCCACAATCGCTGTCGCCGCTTTCTGAGCGCAACCGTAGACCGTAGACCGAAGACCGAAGACCGAAGACCGCTACTGCGTAGACCGCCAACCCGTCTTCATGCCCGCCGCTCCGCTCGTGCTCCTCGTAGACGATGACCGCGACACGCGGGAGATGTACGAGATAGGTCTGGAACTGGCGGGACTTCGCCTTGCAACCGCCCGAAACGGCCAGGAAGCGCTCGCCGCGGCGACGACCCTCCTGCCCGATACGATCGTCACCGATCTCAGCCTTCCAGACATGGATGGTACGGACTTGTGCGGACACCTGGCAGCCGACGCGCGCACCGCGCGCATTCCGATCATCGTGCTGACAGGACGCTCACAGGCCGAGGATCTCTCGCGCGCCGCGACCGCGGGCGCGCGGCGGGTGCTGATCAAACCCTGCGCGCCGGACGATCTGGCCGCAATAATCCGGGATGTCCTTCCCGAGTCGTAGCGGCTCTCAGCGGCGCTCGATCGTCAGCTTGTTGATGACGACGTCCTTGACCGGACGATCGCGGGCACCCGTCTTCGTGCTCCCGATCCGCTGCACGACGTCCATGCCTTCGACGACCTCACCGAACACCGTATGACGGTTGTCGAGATGCGGCGTCGGCGCGAGCGTGATGAAGAACTGACTGCCGTTGGTATTCGGTCCGGCGTTGGCCATCGAGAGAATGCCCGCCTTGTCGTGGCGGAGCGTAGGGTGGAATTCGTCCCCGAATTTGTAGCCTGGGCCCCCGATCCCTTGACCGAGTGGATCACCACCCTGGATCATGAAACGGTCGATGACGCGATGGAAAATGATGCCGTCATAGAACGGCTCGCTCTTCTTCTTGCCGTCTCGCGGGTCGGTGAACTCCTTGGTCCCTTCCGCAAGTCCGACGAAGTTTTCGACGGTCTTCGGGGCCTTGTCGGGATGCAACTGGATCAGGAAGTCGCCTTCAGTCGTTGAAAAGCGCGCGTACACGTTCTGGGACACAAAGACTCCTGTCGTATTCGTATTCGACGTTCATGTTCGAATTCGGGAAACACCCATACTAACGAAAACGGATACGAACCCAAAAACGACCGCGAATCCGAATCCGAATCCGACGGATCACTATGCGAACCCTCTCCTACCTTCACCTCGACGTTTTCACGGCCGCCCGGTTCGGCGGTAATCAACTCGCGGTGTTTCTCGATCCGCCGCTCGACCTCGCCACACAGACGATGCAGGCGATCGCGAACGAGATGGCGTTCGCGGAGAGCACGTTCGTCTTTCCGGCGAACCGGCCGGACGTGGACATGCAGGTCCGTATCTTCACGCCCGCCGAAGAGCTGCCCATGGCGGGGCACCCCACGATCGGAACCGCGTTCGCGCTCGCGCACGCAGGCCGGCTGCGGCCGGACACGCCGCAGACCGTGTTCGGCGAAGGCGTCGGTCCTGTGCCCGTGGCGTTGACCTGGAATGGCGGGCAGCTCGCCTTTGCCTGGATGACGCAGCCGCGTCCTCAGTTCAGCGGAACGCTGCCGGACGTGGCCGAGATGGCGGCTGCGCTCGGTCTGGACGCAAAGGATCTCGCACCCGACGGGCTTCCTGTAGAGCACGTGTCGTGCGGCACCCCGTACGTGATCGTGCCGGTCGCCACGCGGGCCGCCGTCGATCGATCCATCGCCGACCCCGGCCGCCTGAACCGGCTCGTCGGCCGCAGCGGATGGCCGAATTGCCCCGTCTATCTGTTCACGCTGGAGCGCGGCGACGATGCGGCGCAGGTCTACACGCGGATGTTCGCGCCGGCGATCGGGATTGCTGAGGATGCCGCGACCGGTTCGGCCAGCGGGCCGCTCGGCGCGTATCTGGTCACCCACGGACGATGGCCCGTGGGTCCGGGTGAGACGCTGCTCAATCTCCAAGGCAAGAAGATGCGCCGCCCGAGTTGGCTCCACATCTCGCCCATCGTCTCGGGCTCGGAGGTGACGGCCGTCCGGGTGGGAGGAGAAGCGGTCGTCGTCGGCGAAGGCACGCTTACGATTGATTAGATCGACCGACGCCGGAAGTCTGGAGCCCGGAGCCAGGGGCCTATAGAATCCACCGCATGGCTACGGATCCACCCCGGTCTGAGATCGAGTCCCTCGTCTCGGGACGTCATCGCGATCCCTTCGGCGTCCTCGGGCCTCACCTCGTCAGCGGTCGCGTGGTGATTCGTACGCTGCAGCCGGCGGCGCGTGAGGTGCACCTGCGCACGCAGCTGCCCTCGGCCGCCGACGTTCCGATGAAGAAAGTGCACCCGCTCGGCTTGTACGAAGCGGAGGTGCCGGTTGCCACGAGCCTCGAAGGCCTCGACTATCAGCTGGTCGTTTCGTTTGCGGGCGGCGTGACGGTCGCGCGCCGCGACCCGTATCAATACGGGCGCGTGCTGAGCGACTACGATCTGCACCTCTTCGCGGAGGGAACGCATTATCGGATCTACGAGAAGCTGGGCGCCCACGTGAAGACCGTGGGCGTCGCGCGCGGTGTGCACTTTGCGGTCTGGGCACCGGCCGCGCAGCGCGTCAGCGTCGTCGGTGATTTCAACGGCTGGGACGGGCGGGTTCACGCGATGCGGAGCCTCGTGCCGAGCGGCGTGTGGGAAATCTTCATTCCCGATCTCGAAGCTGGCGAGCGGTACAAGTTCGAAATCCGGACGCCTGCCGGCCACATCCTCGAGAAAGCGGATCCGTTCGCGCTCTACTGCGAGGTGCCGCCGCGATCGGCGTCGATCGTGTACGACCCGTCGCCGTACGCGTGGAGCGACGGCGAGTGGATGTCGGCGCGGCCGGGCGCACATTCGTGGTTCGACCGGCCGCTGTCGGTCTACGAAGTCCATCTCGGATCGTGGCGGCGCAAAGCAGGCGAGGGCGGCGGGTTCCTGTCGTACACGGAGCTCGCGGAGCAGCTCATTCCGTACGTCCGTGAGATGGGCTTCACCCACATCGAGCTGCTGCCCGTGATGGAGCATCCCTACCTCGGGTCGTGGGGTTACCAGGTGCTGGGGTTCTACGCGCCGACGTCCCGCTACGGCCGCCCCGAGGAGTTCAAGGCGTTCGTGGATGCCTGCCACGCGGCCGGCATCGGCGTCCTCCTCGATTGGGTGCCCGGACACTTCCCGAAGGACGCGCATGGACTCGCGCGCTTCGACGGCACCGCGCTCTACGAACATGCCGACCCGCGGCAGGGGGAGCATCAGGACTGGGGCACCCTCATCTTCAACTACGGGCGCAACGAAGTTCGCAGCTTCCTCCTGGCGAACGGTCTCTACTGGCTGCGCGAGTATCACATCGACGGACTGCGCGTCGATGCGGTCGCGTCGATGCTGTATCTCGACTACTCGCGTTCGGAGGGCCAGTGGATTCCCAACCGCTACGGCGGGCGTGAGAATCTCGAAGCCGTCTCGTTCCTGCAGCAGTTGAATGCGCTCACGCACGATCAGGCGCCCGGATCGATCACTGCCGCGGAGGAATCGACGGCATGGCCGGGCGTGAGCCGTCCGGTGCACCTGGGCGGGCTCGGGTTCACCTACAAATGGAACATGGGGTGGATGCACGACATCCTGCAGTACACCTCACGGAACCCGGTCTACCGCCGCTGGTCGCACAACGAGCTGACGTTCTCGATGATCTATGCGTACACGGAGAACTTCATCCTGCCGTTCTCGCACGATGAAGTCGTCCACGGTAAACGATCGCTCATCGACAAGATGCCAGGCGATGGCTGGCAGAAGGCGGCGACGCTGCGGCTGCTGTTCGGGTTCATGTTCGCGCATCCCGGCAAGAAGCTGCTCTTCATGGGATCGGAATTCGGCCAGTGGCGCGAGTGGAATCACGACTCGAGTCTCGACTGGCACCTCCTCGAGCACGGATTCCATCAGGGCATCCAGCGGGCTCTGCGCGATCTGAATCAGCTCTATCGATCGGAGCCCGCTCTGCACGAGCGCGACTTCGATCCCTCGGGCTTCCAGTGGATCGACTGCAACGACAATGAGAACAGCGTGGTCTCGCTGATCCGGCGTGCGGCAGACCCGGACGATCACCTCGTCTGCATCTTCAACTTCACGCCGGTACCGCGCGGCGCGTACCGCATAGGCGTCCCTGCCACCGGCACGTACGACGAGGTGTTCAACTCGGACGCGGGGTTGTACGGCGGCAGCGGTGCCGGCAATGGCGGCTCGGCGCCGACGACGGACGTCGCGGCGCACGGGTTCGATCAGTCGCTGCTGCTGACCGTGCCTCCGCTCGGGTGTCTCGTGTTCAAGCCCGCACGCTGACGAGGGGACGCGTCAACTCCCGACTCCAAGGGATGCCGGAGCCGTGCACCCCGCTCCTCCGTTCCTCGCACCTTGCGTCCGCCCCCGCTGGCCGCACCTTCCGTCCGCACCTTGCCACTGGTACCAAAATTTCTCTTGATGGGACGAAATGCCTGTTCTGAGTGACGAACCGTTCGTCCCAGGTGCTGCCATGTTCGGCGCCTGGGAAGAGCGGCGAGGGCTCGCGGGCCGGCGCGCGCGTTTCCACCTTGACGGGCCTTCCCATGAGGCCGGATAGTCGAGTGGGATGCACTCGGCTCACCGTCCAACCGTCAAACCGTGGCAGGTGGTCCTCGCGGCGACGCTGCTCGGCTTCTTCTCCTCGTCGATGGCGTACCAGTCTGTTCTTATCTTTGCGGAGAAGCGTCAACCGTTTTGGCTGCTCGCCGGGATCAACTTCCCGTACTGGTACGCCTGGGCGCTGATGCTGCCGGTCGTCCTGTGGCTGGCGCGCCGGTTTCCATTCGGCCGCGAGACGTGGCGCCGATCGCTGCTGGTGCACATCCCGTCGATGCTGGCGATCACGATCGTGCGGGTGATGCTCACGGAGTACGTCGCCCTGCTGGTGCTCCGCGCGTACTGGACCGACGCGCCCGCGAAGGCTGTGAACTACTGGAGCCGCGTCCAGCGCGCGTACATCATGCAGTTCGACTGGGAGATGGTGACCTACTCGGCCATCGTCATCTTCGCCCACGCGGTCGCGTACTACCGTGAGGCGCAGGAGCGATCGGTCAGCGCGTCGCAGCTCGAGGCTCGTCTCGCTGAAGCGCAGCTGCAGGCGCTGCAGCGCCAGCTGCATCCGCACTTCCTGTTCAATACGCTCAACGCGATTTCAGCCTTGATGCACCGCGATGTCGAGGCCGCTGACCAGATGCTGATGAAACTGAGCGATCTGCTCAGAATGGCATTGGACCAGCCCGGCGTCCAGGAAGTCGCACTCAAAGACGAGCTCGATTTCCTCGGCAAGTATCTCGAAATCGAACAGGCGCGGTTTGGCGACCGCCTCACCGTGCGCTTCGACGTCGATCCCGTGACGCTCGACGCGCAGGTGCCGAACCTGCTACTGCAGCCACTCGTAGAGAACAGTATCCGCCACGCTATCGCCGCGCGGGTCGAAGGCGGCTTGATCGAGATTCGGGCACGCCGTAGCCGGGACGAGTTGATCCTCGACGTTCGCGACAACGGTCCTGGCCTGGCGCCGTCGCGGCCGCAGGGGGGCGGCGGGGGCGTCGGCCTCGCCAACACGCGTTCGCGGCTCGAGCATCTGTACGGCGCGCGGCAGCGGCTGCAGTTCGAGCAGCCGGCTGGTGGCGGACTCGCGGTGATCGTCACGATCCCATTCCGGTCAGACGAGGCCCTCGACCTGGTGGACGAGGCCCCCGAAGACATCAAGGGTGTCGCGTGAACAAGATTCGAACGCTCATCGTGGACGACGAGGCGATGGCCAGGGAGCGGATTCTTGGGCTGCTCTCCCAGGAACAGGACGTCGAAGTCGTCGGGCAGTGCTCAGACGGGCAGCAGGCCGTGTCGGCCATCCAACAGCTCTCGCCCGAGCTGGTGTTCCTCGACGTGCAGATGCCGGCGGTCGATGGCTTTGGCGTCATCCGCCAGGTCGGCGCCGAACGCATGCCGATGGTGGTGTTCGTGACCGCCTACGACGAATACGCGCTTCAGGCCTTCGAGGTGCACGCGCTCGACTACCTGCTCAAGCCGTTCGGCCGCGATCGCCTGCAGCAGTGCCTCGATCACGCGCGGCATCAGCGCGATCGCCGCCGTGCCGGCGACCTGGGGAAGAGCCTGCTGGCGCTGGTCCAGGATTTCCGCCCCGAACAGAAGAAACAGGATCGGCTGGTCGTGAAATCTGGCGGCCGCGTGTTCTTCGTGCGCACTGATGAAATCGACTGGATCGAAGCGGCTGGCAACTACGTCCGGCTGCATATGAAGGATCAGTCGCACCTGTTCCGCGAAACCATGAATCAGATGGAATCGCGGCTCGACCCGCAGCGCTTCTTCCGCATCCATCGCTCGCGCATCGTCAACACGGAGCGCATCAAGGAACTGCAGCCCTGGTTCAACGGCGAATATGTCGTGCTGCTCCAGAATGGCGCGCAACTCCGCCTCAGCCGCAGCTATCGCGAGAAGCTCGAGGAGAGACTCGGTAAGAATCTGTAACGGCTCGATGAGCCGCTACAGATTCTTGGGCTTTAGGCTGCAGGCTGCAGGCTGCGGGTTTCAGGCCTCGCCTCGCCGTAGGTTGTGTCGAGACGTCCCTCACAGGCGTAGGCGGGCGCATCTCCCGTTCGTCATTCATCAATCG
>JBKPMA010000575.1:0-5952 GCA_046731935.1 Acidobacteriota bacterium | reverse complement strand
AGGCGATGAAGCAGAACAAGGAAGAAGGCTTCCTGTCGTTCATCAACGGCCACGGCACGTACCAGGAAGCCAAGTTCGAGGAAGACGCGGAACGGATGCAGGAGTACTACCGCGAGCGCGGCTACATCCGCGCCGACGTGGGCCGTCCGTCGTTGAAGTACCTCGAAGACTCGAAGGACAAGAAGACCCGCTACATCGAGCTCAATATTCCGATCACGGAAGGCGAGCCGTACAAGCTCGGGAATTTCACGTTCGAGGGGAACAAGGTCGCCAAGAGCGAGGCGCTGCGCAGCCTGTTCAAGTTGAAGCAGGGCGACTTCTACAACGAGAAGCTGATTCGCAAAGGCATGGAGTCGGCAAAGGAAGTCTACGGCGTCGGCGGCTACTGGGAGTTCACGGGATACCCCGATCTGAAGCCGCGCGACGTTCCGCCCGACCCGAACGATCCTCCGGACACCAAGCCCAAGTCGGATCTGCCGCTCCGCACCAAAGACAACTTCCCGATCGTGGACGTGACGATGCGGCTGCAGGAAGGCGAGCAGTACTTCGTCAACCGGGTGAACTTCGTCGGGAACACGACCACGCGCGACAACGTCGTGCGACGTGAGATCCGGCTGCTCGAAGGGGGCGTCTTCAACACCGAAGCGATGAAGATGAGCGTCCGGAAGATCAATCAGCTGGGTTATTTCAAGAATATCGAGGAAGGTCCGGACAATCCCAAGGTCGAGAAGGTCGCGGGCGAGAAGAACAAGGTCGACGTCACGTTCAAGTTCGAAGAACAGAACAGGAATCAGCTCACCTTCGGCGCCGGCGTGTCGCAGTTCGAGGGCTTCTTCGGACAGATGGCATTCCAGACCTCGAACTTCATGGGCCGCGGCGAGAGCGCGACGTTTTCCGTGCTCGCAGGCAAGCTGGCGCAGAACTACCAGGTGGCGTTCAGTGAGCCGTACCTGTTCGATCGACCCATCACGGCGGGGTTCGACATCTTCAAGCGTGCGCTGCACTACCAGTACGCCTACACGCAGGAATCGTCGGGGATCAACCTGACGTTCGGGTTCCCGGTCCGCGACTTCACGCGCGCGTTCGTCACGTACAGTCTCGAGCGGGTTGGCATCAGTGATCTCAATCCGCTGTATAACGATACCGAGTTCGTGAAGAACAATCCGTTCCTGGCGGACGCCCTGTTGCTGGGCGAGAACGGCAAGCGCACCATCAGCCAGGTGACGCCGAGCCTCATCCACAACACGATCGACAATCCGATTTTTCCGACCCAGGGGCGGCGGTACACCGCCACGATGGATTTCGCCGGCATCGGCGGCAACGTGAAGTTCCTCAAGCCGATGCTCGAAGGGGTCTGGATCTTCCGCCACACGTCGCGCACGAGTTTGGCCTTGCGCGGACAGGTGGCGTACATCAAGCCGTACGGCCACACGATTCTGCCCATCTACGAGCGGCTGTTCCTAGGCGGCGAATACAGCGTACGCGGCTACGACATCCGCTCGATTGGCCCTCGGGATCCTGCGACCGGCCTCGTCATCGGCGGCGACAGGAGCCTGCTCGGCAACGCCGAATACATCATCACGGTCTTCGGTCCGCTCCGGCTCGTCCTCTTCTACGACGCGGGCCAGGTGCCCGAGTACCAGCACAAGTTCACGTGGCAGGATTGGAAGACGTCGACAGGTGCGGAAATCCGCTTCTTCATGCCGGTCCTCAACGTGCCGTTCCGACTCATCGCGGCCGCGAACCCGCAGCGGGAAGGGGTGCTTGACAACAACCTCCAGCCCACCAAGGGTTTCGTGTTCAAGTTTGCCGTGGGCTCGACGTTCTAGGGCTAAAGGCTGACGGGTAAAGGCTAAGGCTCGATCCAGCGCCTGAAATGAGGCTTCCAGATCCGTGAGCATTGGCGTCCCGTTATCAGGCCCTTAGCCCCCAGCCGTGCCGTGTAGTAAACTAACCTCTTCTATCTCAGTGAAAGGGACACGAAAGATGAGATCGCTTGCAATCGCGGCGCTGGGCCTGGTGCTCGGTGCGGCGCCATCCTTTGCGCAGACTCCGCCACCTGCGACACCTGCCGCAGTGGCTGGGGCCGGTGGGAAGTTCGCATTCATAAACGTGCAGCGGGTGGCCGCCGAATCGTCCGAGGGCAAGGCGTCCACGACGAGGGTGCAGGCGCTCAATCAGCAGAAAGTCTCGCAGCTGAACGAGATGAACAAGAAGCTGCAGGGCGATCAGCAGCGTCTGCAGTCGCAGGGTACGCTGCTCAGCGAAGCCGCCCGCGGGCAGCTGGAGCGCGACATCGACCGGCAGCAGAAAGAGATCCAGCGCTTCACGCAGGACGCACAGGAAGAAGTCCAGAATCTCCAGACCGATCTGCAGAACACCTTTCAGCAGAAGCTGCTACCGGTGATCCAGCAGGTCGTGCAGGAGCGTGGCCTCTCGATTCTCTTCAGCCAGGCCGATGCAGGCATCGTCTGGGCGGATCCGGGTCTCGACATCACGGCGGAAGTGATTCGCCGCTTCGATGCCGCGGCTCCCGCGCCAGCCGCTACGCCGACGGCGACTCCGAGCCCGACGAGCGCGACGCCGCCCGCCACCCCGGCTCCGAAGCCGACGACGACGGCGAAGCCACCGACACCGACACCGGCACCGACGCCGAAGCCACCGCAGCGGTAAGACAAGCCGCTTGGAGACCCGAGAGGTGCCCGCACGTGCGCGGACCGGGACCATCCGGTCCGGGACTGTGCCAGGCACCTCTTCTCGTGTACCATCCCCGCATGCCGTGCGCCCGCCGGGCCGGACGAACCGGGGTTCTGCGGGAGCGCCCGCCGAGACGGATAGCCTGACGCCTGTGGCCACCAATATTCCCGTGCTGCTCGAGCGGATGCCGCACCGCTATCCGTCCTTTCTAGTGGACGCGATCATCCAGCACGAGCCCGGCCGCAGACTCGTCGCCGCCAAGAACGTCACCGTCGGCGAGGAATTCTTCCAGGGGCACTTTCCAGGAACCCCGCTGATGCCGGGCGTCCTCATGATCGAGGCACTCAGCCAGGCGGCAGCCGTGCTGCTGTTCGAGCGGGAGGGGGCGCCTGTCGGCGCGCTGGCCTATCTGCGCGGCGTAGACAACGCGAAGTTCCGACGCCAGGTCGTGCCCGGCGATCGGCTGCGGCTCGAAGTGACGCTGGGCGCCGAACGTCCGCCGCTCGCCAAGGCTCACGGCGTCGCGCTCATTGGCGACCAGGTCGTGGCCGAGGCCGACCTCCTGCTGATGCTGAAGGCCGCGGGGCAGATCGACCCCCGGGCGATCGTCCACCCCACGGCGGAAATAGGCGAGGGTACGGTAGTCGGCCCGAACGCGATGATCGGTCCGCATGTCCGGATAGGGAAGCATTGTCAGGTCGGCGCGTCAGCGGTGATTGACGGTTGGACCGAGATCGGCGACGGCACGAAGATCTTTCCGTTCGCGTCGATCGGTCTGATGCCGCAGGACCTGAAGTATCGCGGCGAGGAAACACGGGTCGTGATCGGCCGGCGGAATATCTTCCGCGAGTTCGTGACGATCCACCGCGGTACGCAGGGGGGCGGCGGTCTGACGGTAATCGGCGACCAGAACCTCTTCATGGCGTACGTGCACGTGGCCCACGATTGCCGGATCGGGAACAACACGATCTTCGGGAACGCGGCGACCCTCGGCGGACATGTGTGGGTTGAAGATTACGCGACGATCAGCGCGTTCTCCGGAGTGCACCAGTTCTGCCGCGTCGGGGAGCACGCGTTCATCGGCGGCTATTCCGTCGTGACCAAGGACGCGATGCCCTACGCGAAGACCGTCGGCAATCGCGCCCGCAACTACGGGTTGAACACGATCGGATTGATGCGGCGCGGATTCACCGAGGAGACGCTGAGCAAGTTGAAGCGGGCGTACCGATATCTGCTGGTATCGAAGCTGACGACCAGCCGCGCCCTGCGCCAGATCGAAGAAGACGATTCGCTGAACTGTCCCGAAGTGCAATACCTCATCGAGTTCGTCCGCAGCTCTGCGCGGGGAGTGATCCTGCGCCGGGCGACCCGGCGCGCGGAGGAGATGGTCACGGAAGACTGAGATCAGATCCGCACGCCGAACTCCGAATTCCGAATTCCGTTGATGCGCCTGGGCCTCATTGCCGGCAACGGCCGGTTCCCATTCCTCGTCCTCGACGCCGCCCGGTCACTCGGACACGAAGTGGTCGTCGTGGCCGTCAAAGACGAGGCATCGCCGGAGCTCGCGCAGGCCGCCGGCGGCGGTGGATTCCACTGGGTCTCGCTCGGACAGCTGGGCCGCTGCATTACGATCCTCAAGGAAGCCGGCGTCTCGACGGCTGTGATGGCCGGTCAGGTGAAGCACGTCAGCATTTTCTCGGGGATCGTCCCCGATTTGACGCTGCTCTCAGTGCTGCGCCGGCTGAAATCGCGCAACACCGACGCGCTCATCTCGGCAGTTGCCGACGTATTGCGCGATCATGGAATAGAGCTCCTGGACTCGACCGCGCTCCTGAAGCCGCTGCTGGCGGTGCCAGGCGTCCTCTCGCGCCGCTCGCCGGATGCCGCGGAGCAGAAGGATTTCGAGTTCGGCTATCGAATGGCCGACGCGATCGCGGCGCTCGATATCGGCCAGACGATTGCCGTGAAGGATGCAGCCGTCGTCGCCGTGGAAGCCATGGAAGGAACCGACGAAGTGATTGCGCGGGCGGGTCGGCTGGCGGGAACCGGTGTCCGAGTCGTGAAGGTAGCGAAACCGAACCAGGACATGCGGTTCGACCTACCTGTGGTGGGCGTACCCACGATCGATGCAATGCGTGCGGCCGGCGCGTCGGCGCTGTCGATCGATGCCGGCAAGACGCTCGTGTTCGATCGGACGGCGGTCGTGGCTGCCGCTGACGCCGCGGGCATTGCCATCGTCGCACGGAGCCTCTCGTGAGCGCATCGCCTCTTCGCGTCGCCGTGGTTGGCGTGGGACAGCTGGGCAGACACCATGCACGGCTCCTGGTCGGCCTGCCAGACGTGAATCTCGTCGGCGTGTTCGATCTCAACCGCCAGCGGGCGGAGGAGATTGCCGCCACGGTGAAGACGGCGGTGCTGACGGACCTTGCGGCGTTGCCGAGCCTGGTGGACGCCGTCACGATCGCCGTGCCGACCGAGTCGCACGCGTCGGTGGCGCTGCCGCTGCTCGAGCGTGGCATCCCGGTGCTGGTGGAGAAGCCGCTCGCGCGGTCGGTCGAGGAGGCCGATCAGCTGATTGCCGCGGCCGCTCGCGGAGGCGCGACACTTGCCGTGGGTCACACCGAGCGGTTCAATCCGGCGGTGCAGGCGGCCCGGGCGCTGCTGCACCATCCGCGGTTCATCGAGGTGCATCGCCTCGGGACGTTCTCGGAACGCAGCCTCGACATCGATGTCGTGTTCGACTTGATGATTCACGATCTGGATGTCGTCTTGTCGGTCGTCGAGTCGGACGTCGAATCTATCGACGCCGGCGGTGTGCCGGTGCTGACGCCGAAGACTGACATCGCGAACGTGAGGCTCCGGTTTCGAAATGGCTGCATCGCCAACCTTACGGCGAGCCGCATCAGCCGGGACCGCATTCGAAAGATCCGGTTTTTTCAGCCTGACTCCTATGTGTCGATCGACTATGCGGCGCAGGAGCTGGAAACATGGAAGCTCGTTCGGCCGCCTGCCGGGATCCCCTCAATCGAGGGTGGTAAACAGCAGGTGGCGACCGACGAGCCATTGAAGTTGGAACTGGCGGACTTCGTCGACGCCGTGCGTCACAAACGTGAGCCCGGCGTCACCGGTGCGCAGGGCAGGCGGGCGCTCGCGCTCGCGCAACAGATCACCCGGCAGATGACGATGGCCGGCGAAGCCCCGGCCGCACCATGACGCGACGAAGCGCTGGTACCGCCCAAGTAGTGTGTATATGAG
>JBKPMA010000574.1:0-5828 GCA_046731935.1 Acidobacteriota bacterium | reverse complement strand
GATTACTACGGCGTCATCGGCGCAGAGGACGATCGGTTCAGTCTGTTCGACGAGTCGACAGCCACCGTGAAACAGGTGTCGCAGCTTTTTCCGAAGGACTGGAACAATTTCTCGCCGCGCGCGAGCATCGCCTACGATCTGACCGGGGACAGTCACACCGTGCTCCGCGCGGGCTACGGACTCTACTACGACAGCTTCTCGCAGGATTTCTTCGTCGGTCAGCTGCCGTTCAACACGTTCAATCCCGGTCCCGCGTACAACAACGTGCAGTTCAGTTTCTCGCCGGTGTCGCAGCTTCAGTCTGGTCAGCAGGTCTACACCGACTTTGCCGCCACCGACGTGTTCACGGTCGATCAGAAGCTGCGCACGCCGTTCGTCCAGACCTACAGCGCCAACGTCCAGCACCAGCTTGTCCCGTGGGCAGCGGTGGAGATCGGCTACGTCGGATCCCGAGGCACGGATCTGTACCGCTATCGCGACATCAACCAGCTCGACCCGGCGACCGGGTCGGCGCCGTTCCCCGACTACATCTATATCAACAAGTTCGAGTCGTCGGCGCGCTCCCGATACAACGCGCTGCAGGTGAGTCTGCGGGCGCGCGGGTGGCACGGACTCGACACAACCGTGAACTACACGCTCTCGAAGTCGACCGACACCGCGAGTGACGGGCAGGACTACGTGCCCAATGCGACGCAGCCCGACGACAGCACGCGTCCCGATCGGGAGGATGGCCCGTCGAACTTCGACCAGCGGCATCGATTCACCTGGTACTTCACGTGGGACCTCGGATCGCAGTCGGGCTCCTGGCTCACGAGCGGCTGGGCGGTAGATGGCGTCGTCACGCTCGCCAGCGGCATGCCTTTCAACGTGAACTATCTGTTCGAGGACGATTTCAACGGCAGCGGTGAGTATTTCGGCCGGCCGGATCTCGTTGGCGATCCGTGGGCGGGCACGAACGGACGCGACCAGTTCCTCAATCTCTCCGCGTTTGCAGCACCCTGCACGCCCAATGGCGACGGCGGTTGCGCTGGTGGCCAGCATTTCGGGAACGTCGGCCGAAATGCGTTCGTGGCGCCCGGCTACCACAACGTGGATCTGTCGCTGGTCAAGCGGACGTCGCTCGGCCACGGCGTCGCGCTTCAGCTGCGCCTCGACGCGTTCAACATTTTCAACCACGTCAACTTCGCGAATCCGCTGCTGCCGAACTTCGGTGTGGACTTCCTGCAGAACGGCATCGACCCGGCGACGAACCGCGGCGTCGGCTATCTGCCGCTCACGGCGACGCCCGACGTCGGCGGCGGCAACCCGTTCCTGGGCGGCGGCGGGCCGCGAAACCTGCAGCTCTCGGCGCGAGTGACGTTCTAAAGGGGCGGATGATCTCGCGCTGGTTCCGTCGGCTGCGGCCCGAGGAGGGCCTGCTCGCTCTCGCGTTTGTCGCGTCCGCCATTCTCACGATCTACGCCAACGTCGATCTCTATCATCGCGACATCAACTCGCGCCGGATCCGGGGCGGGCTGCTGCGGCTCGGGCTCGTCGTGGGGATGGCAGCGGCTGTCCCGCTGCTCGAACGGCTCCGGCGGAGGCGGAAGGGGTCGCCGGCGCTTCACGCGACGGCCGAGTTCCTCCGCACCTTTCTGCCGTTCATCATGTGCATCGCCGTGTACACGAACCTGCACGATACCGTGCGGTACGTGAACTCGCACGATATTCATCCGTATCTGGCGGCAGCGGAGGAGTGGCTGTTCGGCGGACAACCGGTCCTGTGGGCGGAGGCCTACATCACGCCCGCGCGCACCGAGTTCTTCAACGCCTTCTACGCCAATTTTTACCTCGTGGCGCCCTCGGTGGTGTTGATCCTCTGGTTCGCCGGCCGGCGCGACGAGGCGCGCACCGTGCTGTTGGGGGTCATCGTCTGCTTCTACACGGGATACACGCTGTACGTGATATTCCCGGCGGCACCTCCGCGGCTGTACTTCGCCTCGTTGGGACTGTTCAAGGTGACCCTGCGTGGCGGGCCGATCACGAATTTTCAGGAATATCTGATCGGGATGATGCCGAACCACGCCGAGCGCGCGGCGTTCCCGAGCCTGCACTCTGCGATCAGCTGTCTCAGCCTCTACTACGCATGGAAGTACTGCCGCTGGTTCTTCCCGATCCTGCTCGTCTTCGTGATCGGCCTGCTGACGTCCACGATCTACCTGCGGCATCACTGGGTCGTGGATCTGATCGCAGGCGCGTGCCTCGTACCGTGGACGCTCTGGTTTGCCCCGCGATACGAGCGGTGGTGGAATGCGCACATCCGGTCGAACAGTGCCTGAGCTCAGCCGCGCCCGTCACCATGATGAGAGCCCGATCGATTAATCTCCCGCATACGCCCGTGGTGAGGAATGGAGGTCCGCATGACGCGAACGACAGTTGTGGCCTGGTGTGCGGCAATTCTGGTCGCCGCTCCGGCCTTGGCGCAGAAGCAGGTGGCTGAATCGAAGCCCGTCACGGTCACAGCCACCATCGAGGCCATCGACCCGGCCACGCGCACCGTCACGCTCAAAGGGCCTGACGGGAACAGCGTCGACGTCGCTGCGCCGGACCAGATGGAGGGATTCAAGAAGCTCAAGGTCGGCGACAAGGTCGCAGCCACGTATTACAGCGCGCTTGCCGTCCGCATTCGTAAGCCCGGCGAGGCAGCCCCGTCCTCGGAGCCGTCGACGACGACGTCGAGAAAAGAGTTGACGCCGGGATCGGAGACGCGCCGGCAGCAGACGTTCACGGTCACCGTGGAGAGCGTCGATCCAGCGGCGCCGTCAGTCACCGTCAAGGGCCCGAAGGGCCGGGTCGTCACGTTCGCGGTGAGAGATCCAGCGAATCTCGCGAATGTGAAGGCGGGCGATACCGTCGATGTGACGTACTACGAGTCGTTGCTGATCAAGGTCGCCCGGCCGAAGAAGGATTGACGTCCGCCGAGCGCCTTCGACGGTTGCAGGGTCAGATGGTCCCCGTCCGCATTTCCTCGAGCAGGTGATCGGTCGCGCGGACGGCGAGCGCCATGATGGTCAGCGTCGGGTTCTGGCACGCGATCGAGACAAAGCACGATCCGTCCATGACGTACAGGTTCTTCACGTCGTGCGTCGCGCAGAACGCGTTCAACACCGACGTCTTCGGGTCGGTGCCCATGCGAGCGGTTCCTACTTCGTGGATGCCCCAGCCAGGCACGGCGTTGGCGTCCATGTTCGACTGGACGTTCGTCGCACCAGCCGCTTCGATCATCTCGGCGGCTGTGGCCGCGATGTCTTTCATCATCGCCCGCTCGTTGTCGCCGAAGGTCATGCTCACGTGGAGTACGGGAATACCCCACGCATCCACTTTGCCCTGGGGATCGATCACCGCGTGATTCTCGAAGCGCGCCAGCGTTTCACCGAACCCGCCGAGCTGGAGGTATGAGGGGCTCGCCGCGAGGATGGCCTTCTTCCAGGCGGCGCCGAACCCAGGCGCCCAGAAATTCGGATACCCGCCGCCACCGCCGCCCTGGAAGCCGTAGCCGCGGATGAAATCCTTCTGCTGCTCACTCGTCTTCGTGTTGCGGAACCGGATGACGTAGATGCCATTCGGTCGATCGGGTGGTCCGATCTTCACCGGCCTGGTCAGCGTGGGCAGGATGCCGAAGGCGCCCGCCGACGAATGATGATCCATCAGGTAGTGGCCAAGCGCACCGCTCGAGTTCGCGAGACCCGCCTCGTGATCCTTGTTCGCCGAGTTGAACAGGATCCGTGTGGACTCGAGTGCCTGCGCACAGAGCACCACCGCGCGTGCCCGGACCTCCTTCGGTTCGCGCGTCACGCGATCGATGTACAGGATGCCCGTTGCTTTCCCTGACTGCGCATCCGTGAGGACCTTGTACGCCATCGCGTTCGGCACGAGCGTGCACTTCCCGGTCTTGATCGCGTCGGCGACGGTCGTGAACGCCGAGTTGAAGTACGAGTGCGTCTGGCACCCGCGCTCGCATGGGCCGCAGTAGTGACAGGCTTGCCGGCCGTTGATCGGCTTCGTCAGATTTGCCGTGCGGCCAATCGTCACCGTGCGTCCGAACTTTTCCTTCACACGCGTCCGGAACAGCGTTTCGGCGCAGCTCATGGCCATCGGCGGCTGGAACTGGCCGTCGGGAAGCTCGTCGACGCCTTCGGCCTGTCCTGAGATGCCGACGTATTCCTCGACGATGTCGTAGTAGGGCGCGAGGTCCTTGTACTCGATGGGCCAATCATCGCCATAGCCGTCGTGTGACTTCGCCTTGAAGTCGAGATCGCTCAGGCGATAGCTCTGCCGGCCCCAGACGTTCGTGCGGCCGCCGATCACACGCAGGCGCCCCTGCCACGAAAATGGCTTGTCGGCCGGCGTCGTGTAGGGCTCCTGCAGATCGTTGGCGAACCAGTCGTAGTTGTATTCCATGCACGCGTAACAGTCCTTCTGGACCGGTCGCGTGCGCTTGATGTAATCGGGGGCTCGGTCGCGGTACTTCAGCGAGAACGACGACGTGTGCTCTGAAAAGGTCTCGTCGCCGTGCGGCCGACCGCAGTCGACGAGTGCGACGTCGACGCCCGCTTCGGCAAGGCGCTTGGCAGCCCAGCCGCCGGACGCTCCGGAACCCACGACGATGACGTCGAACGCAGGGGCGGAAGACTGGGCCATTCACTCCTCGACGAAAACGTGAGCCTTCAGCTTACACCCGGGGAAACAACTGCCAACTGCCAACTATCAACTGACCTAATGCGTCACTCTCAAGCTGAACGCGTAATCTGTAGGATGGACGGCCGGCAGCTCGACATGCAGGCCATCCGCCTCCTGCGACCAGCTGACCGGCGCCGAGGCGCCGAGCAATTGGACGGTCTTGATCGACGGAGCGTTCGCGGCGCCCTTGGCAAGCGCCTTGACGAGGACGCGGCCGTCGGCCGGCCAGTCGAGCACAGTCGCATACAGTACGCTGCCGCTCGTGGTGAACCGAACGTCCCGTGACGTGAACGGCTGCCGTTTGGTGTCGGCGAACGGTCCTTCGACGATCTGCGTTGGGCCTTCACCGAACTGCGTCCAGGGCCGCGTTCCGTAGATCGCGTCTCCGTTCACGCGCAGCCAGCCGCCGATGGCCTTGAGCATCGCGACTTCGGCGTCGGGAATCGTGCCATCGGCGCGCGGACCGATGTTCAGCAGCAGACTGCCGTTCTTGCTGACGATGTCGACAAGGTCGTCCACGATCGAATCGACCGATTTGTAGTCCTGACCCTCGATGTGGCCCCACGAGTTCTTCGACACCGAGGTGTCCGTCTGCCAGAAGTTCTTACGGACGGCGGCCAGCTGACCCCGCTCGATGTCGAGCACCGCCGCGGTGTCGGGGAACGATTCGCCGCCGTGCTTCTTGTAGTTGATGGCGACGCCCTTGCCCCATTCCACTCCGCGGTTGTAATAGAACGACGCGAAGCGCTGCAGATGTGTACTGAATGCGGGTTGCGCGATCCACCAGTCGAACCAGACGAGCTGAGGCTGATACTTCTCTACGATTTCGGCGGTGCGGGCGAGCCAGTCATCGAGGTACGCCTGATCCGGCGGCGTCTGCCCCTTCTCCGATGTCGTCTGACTCACCGCCGGCCCATAGAACGAGGCGTACTTCGGATCGCGGACGTCGGAATCGAACAGCTTGCCCTGGTCGAAGAACCACCAGTGCTCTGCGCGGTGTGACGATACGCCCAAGACGATGCCCTGCGCGCGCACGGCTTTGGCTAACTCCCCGATGACATCGCGCTTAGGGCCCATCTTGGCAGCGCTCCAGTCCGTCAGCGAGCAGT
>JBKPMA010000573.1:0-4713 GCA_046731935.1 Acidobacteriota bacterium | reverse complement strand
CCGCGGGTGTGTGCGCACATGGGTATCTGTACGAACGTCACGCACTGCAATTGATCCGCGTGACGATGCCAGTGTCGGGGCTGGCACCCGCGCACGAAGGACTGCGCATCGGTCTGCTCACGGATCTCCATCACAGTTCATTCGTCAGTCAGGAAGAGATCTCGCGTGCGGTCGCGATGGTCATGGCGGAGCGGCCCGACCTCATCGTGCTCGGTGGCGACTATGTGACGAACTTCGATAACAACTTTCTCGGGCCGTGCGCCGAGGTTCTCGCCGCCCTCAACGCCCCGCAGGGCGTCATCGGAATCCTCGGCAATCACGACGACGAGCGCGCCACCGCCATGGCATTCGGGCGTCTGCGCTTCCCGCTGCTCCGCGACGCCCGGACGACTCTGGTCATCAATCGCGAACCTCTCGATGTGGCGGGCATCAGGTACTGGACGAGAACGTCGCTCGAGCTGTCGCGCGTGATCGCGGGCAGCGCTCCCACGTTGCTGCTGCTCGCGCACGATCCGCGCCGATTCACGCAGGCGCTGGATCTTGCGGTCCCTGTGGTCCTGTCGGGACACACCCACGGAGGGCAGGTCGTGTTGCCGATTTTCGGTGCGCCAGCCGCGCGTAAGTTTCCGGTGTTGGGTGGGCTGCTGGAGAGTGAGGGGACAAGCCTCTTCGTAAGCCGCGGCATCGGCACGGTGTATGTCCCAGTACGCCTGAACTGCCCGCCGGATGTTGCAATCGTGACATTGACGGCGCGGACACGCCGCCCGTAAATCAGTTGACGCCCGGCGCCTTTTCGCGAAGGAAGCGTTCGAGCGTGCGCTGGCTGTTCTCGTCGAGGCTGGTGAACGTCACGCCGGCGCGCACGCGGTTGGCGCGTCCCGTGACGGTGCCGTGATCGACGCGACGTACCTCGACCCAGGCCTGGAACGGCTCTCGGCCAAGGAGCAACCGAAGCTGCAGCCGCTGGCCGACTGAGATCGGTGCAGACATCGAGACCAGCGCTCCGCTCACGCTCAGATCGAGCACTTCGGCTTCACGCACGATCGGCACCCCGAAACTGAGATCGGTCGGCGCGACGCGGGCGCAGCGGCGCCGTTCGACGAAGGGCGGATTCGGAGCGGGCGTGTTCATCCGAGCAATGAAGGTGAAATGGCGTCCGCGACGATCTGATCGAGGCGACCGGCTGTGAGTGGGTCAGGCGCGACGAATTCGAGCCCGATGAGGTATCGCGCAGGAGATTTGGCGGCGGCGACGTGACACACACGTGCGTCCAGAGTGCCGAACGTCGCCTCGGACCCCAGCCGAATCGAATGCCAGGAGTTCAGCGCCAGCGTGAACGGCGCCTCGATGAGTGCACCACCGGCACAGATGTTCCAGACGGTCACGGGTTCGACCGTCGCCACAGACCCCGACAGGCGACCGACGATTTCGAACCGTAGACCGCGGCGGCGGTCCTTTTCGCGTTCGTTCCGAGGCACGGCAGGCGGTCTCCACGGCCGATGCTGTCACGCCCCCCGGCGCATCGGCTGCAGAAGGATGTAGCAAGCCGAGCGCCACCAGTCGAGCTGTAAACGGTCTGCAACGCGCTTTTTGCACAAAGGCCCACGTTTTCCACGGGATCAGCACGCAGGAATTGTGCAAGTCACTACGGGTATTGGCCTTGTAAGCTCTGCCAAAATGCCGTGCGACCCGGTTTTCAAGGACAAATGTCAGCCGTGCGTAGGATTTTGATGCGGTTGTCTGCGGATCCGCAATCAGCGACGTTACACAAATGACGTCCGCGACCAGCGGTTCAGTCCCGGATCGGAACAATGCGAGGCCGTGTCAGGGTGATCAGCTGGCGAAGTTCTCCACTTCCGGTCTCGCGGCGAGCCGCGACGACAAGCGCGCCGTCGGGGCGCAGCGTCAAGGCGGTGGGGACCCAATCGCCGAGCGGAAGACGGGTCAACGCGGAGAGGACGTCACGGCGGCTCCCTCCAATCACACCTTGATAGAGCGCCGCCGGCGCGTCAGCGATGACGTATGCCGCTGTGGCGCCGTTCGAAGAAGGCGAGGCGCCGAACGCGAGTGACATGACGCCAGCGTCCGCCTCGGACGGTGCCGGTGAGAGTGCGATGGGTTGTCGGATCCACCGCGCCCCGGTGACCGGGTCCATCCGCGTGACCACCGAGCCCGGCGGTTCGCCGATGGCCGCGATCCACAGGTGGCCCTCGGGATCCCACGCTACTGATGTGGGCCGCGCCGCGATGTCACTGAGCGTCGCCGAGCCGGCCGCGGCAGTGCCGGCGGCAGAGCCATCTGAAGCGAATCGCAACAGCCGCCCTGGTCGCACCGCGGGGTCGGTAGCCGTCGCATTGCCCGGCAGTGCGACGTATAGCAACCCATCGCTGCCCACCGAGAGCACCGGATCGCCGTCGTGTGCGAGTGCTTCACCTGCGACAATCGTCGCGGGCTCGCCCAGGCGGCTCCCCACTTCTCGCGTACGTATGACGCGCACGCTTCGTGTGCCGTCGACCGCTGCGGACACCTCAGCGACGTACACGAAATGCGTGTTGGCGAACGCGATATCTGCCGCAACCGCTGCAATATGCGTAAGCGTTCGCGGGTCGCTGGCGGTCTCGTAGGCGACGCTCCACGCATCTTCCTGATGTACAAGGATGCGCGTGCCCGACTCCACCACGAGGACGCGGCCGTCGGGGAGTGCGTCAAGTGCGGTGATTGGACCAAGGCGCGTCGCGGGACTCGCGACTGACGTGCATTGCCACGCGCTATCGCCGCACGCGGCGATCGCCACGCTGGCCACCGTCTGCGCGGGCGCAGCCAGTTCCGTTTCTGCGGTGGCTGCGGTTCCTGACCCGACCATCGACACAATGAGCTGTGACGATCGGGCGCTTTCAAGGCCGCCGGCGCTGGAGGTCGCGAGCTCGATGACATGCCGTCCGCTTGTCATCTTCGGGAGCGCGGCGGAACAATCAAAGCCGTCCGGTCCGGCGTTGCTGCCACACCTGGCATCAGCCAGTGGCGAACGAGAGCCGTCGACGTATGCGAAAAACAAGAACCCGCGCAGCACGCTCAGAGAACTCGCCGTTTGAGTCCAACCGAGGCGTTCGGTACCGTTGACGGTGACGGGCTCAGTCGAAGGAGGCGTGTCGGTCGGAGGCGTGGAACCTGGGTTTGAAGACGAATCGCTCGAGGATGACCCGCCGCAGGCGGCTGGTAGCAACGCGGCCAGCGCCGCGCATACGAGAAGTACCCGGCGGCCGACACCGCGGCTGGTCCCGACGAGGCTTCGCGGCATCACGCGATATTCTAGCTGTTCGCCGACTGACAGCGCTGATCGCTGAGCCGCATCTGGCCGAGCTTGAAGATGAGCTCGACTGCCGTACTTAGAGCGCCGCGAGTGCTTTGCGCGCGTCGTCGGCACCGGCGAAAGAGCCGTTGAGCGTGAGCGCACGCTGAAGCGCCTTCTTCGCCTGCACTTTGTCGCCGGCTTTCACGTACGCCAACCCGAGTTGATAGAAGTAGGTCGGGTTGCTGGGTTCCTGATCGGCGGCTGCCTTCAAAGGACCGATCGCGAGCGACGCCAATCCCTTCTTGTAGTAGACCCATCCCAGTGTGTTGTCGATTTCTGGTCGGTTGGGCAGCTCGCGCTTCGCGGTCTGGGCGAGCTGCAGCGCAACGTCGAGATTACCTCCGTCCTCCGTGTACATCCAGGCGAGATTGTTCGCGGCTACAGCGGCGTCCTGATCGATCTGCATGACTCGCTCGTACCGCTTCCGTGCCTCACTTCGATTCTGCTCGGCCTCGTACAACATGGCGACCATCGTCTGCGCGGGAACCGAATCGGGCCGCTTGGCGATGATCTGCTCGAATCGTTGGCGCGCCTCCGGCATCTTGTGTTCGCTGATGAACAACTGGCCGAGCGCGGCGTAGGCTTGAAGATTGTTGGAATCGGCCTCGATCGCTCGCTGCAGCAACTGCTCAGCGCCAGGTACATCACCGGTCACGGCGTGGACACGTCCAGCGAGCAATAGCACGTTGCTGTCCTTGGGTGATTTGGACACGCGGTCGTCCACCCGGGTCCGCGCCGCTTGCGGCTGATGCGCGGCGAGATCCAGGCTGACGAGCGACGACAACGCTTCGAGGTTGTCTGGGTCCAGGACGAGCGCGTCCGAGAAATGCCGGCGCGCGGCCGCTTCATCGCGCCGGGCTGCAGCGGCCTTGCCGAGCAGGACGCGGATCGCCGGCAGTCTGGGCTGCGCGGCCTGCAGATTCGTCAAGACCTGATTGGCACGTTCGACGTTGCCGTTCGCGATCAGGCTGCGCGCCAGCGCCAGCTGCGTCCCAGGATCGTTGGGATACGCGGAAGCTGCGCTCTCGGCGTATTGCAGCGCCGTGTCACGCCGTCCTTTGTTCAAGTTGAGACGGGACAGCTGTACCTGGGCGGCGGTCGCTCGTGGATTCAGCCGCAGCACTTCCGTAAAAGCTGCCATCGCTTCGTCGGGACGTTGTCTCGCGTCCTGGACCATTCCAAGGAAGTACTGCGCTTCGGCCATCGACGGATCCGCGGCGATTGCCGCTTTTACTTGAGCGAGGGATTCGTCGAGCTTGCGTTCCTCGAAGAGGAACTGGCCTCGAAGAAGAAGTGCACGCGCGTACTTCGGATCCCGTTTCAGCACGGCGTCGAGGAGCTTGTGGGCCGCCGCGTGATCC
>JBKPMA010000572.1:0-10860 GCA_046731935.1 Acidobacteriota bacterium | reverse complement strand
CCCTATTCGGTATCGCCCCGGCTCTTTCAGCGCGTGGCCGAGGACACCCGACGGCGCCCGGAGGCGCGGACAACGGTGCATTTGGGAGAGTCGCCGGAGGAGGTGGAGCTCCTCGCAACGGGGCAGGGACCGTGGCGCGGTTTCCTGGAGAGCCTCGGAGCCTGGGACGAGAGCTGGACGGCGCCTGAGTGCGACCCCGTGGAGTACCTCGATCGCATGGGCGTGTTGGGACCATCGCTGCTGGCGGTGCACGGCGTGCAGTTGTCGCAATCGGCGCTCGATCGGCTGGTCGCGCGCGGCGTGTCGCTCGTCACGTGTCCCCGCAGCAACCAGTACGTGGGTGTCGGCGACCCGCCGGTCAGCCGTTTCTACGAGAGCGGCGCCGCGGTGGCGATCGGGACCGACAGCCTGGCGAGCGCGCCGGACCTGTCGATTTGGCCCGAGCTCGCGCGCCTCCACGAGCTCGCTCCCGACGTGCCTGCATCGCGGCTGCTCGACAGCGCGACGCGGATCGGCGCGTATGCGCTGGGATTCGGCGCGGAGCTCGGGACGATCGAGCCGGGCAAGCGGGCGGCTCTCATCGCCGTCGCGCTGCCATCTGACACCGACGACGTGGAGACGGTGCTGGTGGAGGGCGTCGAGTCCTCGCAGGTCAGTTGGGTCGAGGAGGGAAGGGCCTGAGGGGCGAGGGCCTGAGGGCACGGGGCTCACTACGAACACGAATCCGAAAACGAACACGAACAGGAACACGAAACGGTCCACCGTCCATGCTTTCCCGCGTCCGCACCTATCTCTCGCTCGTGCGTTTCAGTCACTCGGTCTTCGCGCTGCCGTTCGCGTTGACTGGAGCCCTGCTGGCCGCGCGGCACCATCCGATCACGTGGCCGCAGGTCGCGTGGATCATCGTCGCGATGGTGGCGGCGCGCAGTGCGGCCATGGCCTTCAACCGGCTCGTGGATGCGCGGTTCGACGCCGGCAATCCGCGCACCGCCATGCGTGAGATTCCACGCGGCGCCGTCTCGCCAGTCGAGGCTCGCGTGTTCATCGCGATCTCGACGCTGGTCTTCGTGTTCGCCGCCTGGCGTCTGGGACCGGTCTGCCTGGTGCTCTCGCCGGTCGCGCTCGCGATCGTGTTCTGGTACTCGCTCGCGAAGCGCTATACGACGTGGACGCAGGCCTTTCTCGGACTCGCCATGGCGGTCGCTCCAGTGGGCGGCTGGCTGGCAGCGGGCGGACAGCAGGGGTGGGAACCGTGGCTGCTCGCCGTGGCAATTGGACTCTGGGTCGGTGGGTTCGATGTGCTCTACGCGTGCCAGGATCTCGACTACGACCGCGCGCACGGTCTGCGGTCGATCCCGGTGCGCTTTGGCGTGCCCACTTCACTGACGATTTCGCGGTTGATGCATGTGGGAGCTGTGCTGGCGCTGGCGAGCGTCGCGCTCGTGGTGCCGCTCGGCGCCGTGTATCTGGCCGGCGTCGCTGCCGTAGCTCTACTGCTCGTGTACGAGCAGTCGCTCGTCACGGCCGCGGATTTATCACAATTGACGCGCGCATTCGATCTCAATGGTTACGTAGGTATCCTGTACATGATCGTGACTGCGCTCGCCGTCTACACGGGCCGCTGATCGAACTCGAGATGACTGCCAACGTGATTCCGCCCGATCAGGGTCCTGCCTCCGCGCCGCCGCCGCCGTCGGTATTGACCGACGAAGGTCTGCGCGCGAAAGAGCCGGATCGCATTGCGGGGATGTTCGACGCGATTGCCCCGCGGTACGACCTCCTGAACCGGGTGCTGAGTGCCGGGTTGGACCAGCGATGGCGGGCACGCGCCCTCCGGGAGCTCGCGTTGATCGAGTCAGACGTTCTGGTGGATGTCTGCACCGGCACCGCGGATGTCGCGCTGGCAGCCTCCCGCTTGCCGCGGGCGCCCAAGCGCGTGATTGGCCTCGATTTTTCGTCCGAAATGCTCCGTCGCGGCCTTCGGAAACTGCGGAGGGCGCGCGAAACAGGCATCCTCCTCCTCCAGGCAGATGCGACCCGACTGCCCTTGCGCGACCACTCGGCAGACGCCGCCACGATCGCGTTCGGCATCAGAAACGTGCAGCACCCCGATCTGGCGTGCCGCGAGCTGGCGCGAGTCATCCGGCCAGGCGGCCGAATCGCGATTCTCGAGTTCGGGCTGCCACGGTCGCCGTCGTTTCGGCGCCTGTACCTGTGGTACGCGGAACGGGTGCTGCCCAGAATCGGCGCCCTCGTGTCGAAGCACCGCAGTGCCTACGCCTATCTGCCGGAGTCCGTCGGGCGGTTTCCACCTCCCGAGCAGTTCGGCCAGCTGCTGCAGGATTCCGGGTTCCCGCACGTCGCGGTCGTCCCTTTGACGCTCGGCATCGTCTATCTCTACGTGGCCCGGAAGTGACGGACGGGGGAAAGGTGGTCTCTGTCCGGAACAGAGGACGGCTTTCGGATGGTTCGGCCCGCCGCCGCGGTTCAGGCACGGCTCATCTTCGACCTGTTATAATTCTGTAAGTTACTCATGTACTTCGATTTCGGTGATGGACATCCAGATCTGCAGCGCCTCCCCCGCGCGCTTTCGACGCGCGAGGAGGTGCTTGTGGCCATCATCATCCACCTGCTCGTCATCATCGTGCTGCTGGTGGCTCCCCACCTGCCGTGGGTAAAGGCCTACCGGGCTGCGGAGCAGGCGAAGCTGGTGGCCGCCGAGCAGCTGCGGCAGCAGCGCCAGCAGCAACAGCCGTTCATGTTCGTGCAGCCGCGGCTGGACGTGCCGGCGCGCAAGCCGCCCCCGCAGGCGCCGCCCTCCGATATCGACCGCGAGGCGATGACCCGGTTCCGCCCTGACCATCCGACCAACCGCCAGCCTGCCGCGCGTGGCAACACCGCAGAGTTCACAGAAGGCGCGCCCCCACAACCGCAGATGCGGGCAGCCGGCCAGCCCAATCAGCGTGCTGACGACCCCGCGCAGACGGCGCAGCCCTCGAAGGATCCAGGACAGGACGCCGTGCGTATTCCGGATCTGTCCGACAAGGGACCAGCGTTCGCTCGCGAAGGGAGCACCGTCAGCCGTCCGGCGCAGCGCGGTGCGCTGGGCGACGCCCTGCGGAACCTGCAGCGGTACGCGGACCAGGCGGCGTTCGATAACCCGCAAGGCGGCAACGGCCAGTTCGGACCAGCGATCCAGTTCGACACGAAAGGCGTCGAGTTCGGGCCGTGGGTGCGGCGGTTCCTGACCCAGTTGAAGCGCAACTGGCTGCCGCTCATCCCGAACGCCGCCATGTCCCTCCGAGGACACACGTCCATCAGCTTCAACGTGCACAGAGACGGCACGATCACCGAGATCACGGTCGTGGCACCTTCCGACGTGGACGGGTTCAACAACGCCGCGTTCAATGCGCTGGCGGCCACGAGTCCGACCCTGCCGCTGCCTGAGGAGTACCCCTCGGAGAAGGCCTTCATCACGGTGACCTTCTTCTACAACGAGACTCCTCCGACGTACAACGGACAATGACGCCGCCCACGCGCTCTCAGCAGCTCGGGCTGCTGGTGTTGCTGGCCGCGCTGGCGGCCTTCGTCATGTGGAGCGGCCGTCCGTGACCGAGCGATCCGTGCATCCGCCTGTGGGGGCGGGGTCGCTCACACCGTCGTCGAGTGCACCCCGCCCAGCCCTGACAGTCCCTAGCCTCGAAAGGCGGCATCCCGATCGTCCGCTCGTCGTCGCGATCGTGGGGCCGACCGCGACTGGAAAAAGCGCGCTGGCGCTGGCGCTGGCAGAGCGCTTCGGCGGCGAGATCATCAACTGCGATTCGACCGCGGTCTACCGCGGGTTCGACATCGGGACCGACAAGGTGCCGGCGCTCGAGCAGCGCGGCATTCCGCACCACCTCGTGGATGTCGTGGAGCCCACCGACGTCTACACCGCCGCGCGGTACGCGAGAGACGCCGTTTCGATCATTCGCGATACCCTTGCGCGCGGCCGCCTGCCGATGATCGTGGGCGGCACCGGCTTTTACTACCGCGCATTGACCCGCGGCCTGTTTCCCGGTCCGGCTGCCGATGAGGCGCTTCGCTCGCGCCTCGATCGCATTGCGGCTGCGCGCGGGCCCGAACGTCTGCACCGGTGGCTCGCGCGGGTGGACCCCGCATCCGCAGCGCGCATCCAACCTCGCGATCGCAAGCGGCTCGTACGCGCGCTCGAAGTGTATCTGCTCACCGACCGCCCTCTGACGGAGCATTTCGCCGACACGATCTCGCCGCTCTCGTTCTGCGACGTCGTCACGGTTGCTCTACGGATTCCCGCACCGCTCGTCGCGGAGCGCACGCGCATCAGGGTGGACGATCAGTTCGCGCGCGGCGTTGTCGATGAGGTGAAGAGATTGCTGGCGAGCGGCGTACCGGGATCAGCGCGGCCGTTCGGCGGGCTCGTCTACCGGCAGGTCATGGAGCTCCTCGCTGGCGTGCGCGACGAAGCGGCGACGCGTGCGCTCATCGCGCAGGAAAATCGCCGCTACGCCCGCCGGCAGTTGATCTGGTTCCGCAAAGAGCCTAATCTTAGCTGGTTCGACGGGCCGGGCGAGCTGCCCGCCACCATCGCCACCATCGAGCGCGCGCTTGCGCCACTCTTGCCGCGATAGCGTCATGCCGCACCTGCCGGAAACGAAGGTTGCCTCGAGCCAGCCGAACATCCAGGACGCGTTCCTGAATTTCGCGCGGCGTGAACGCTTGCTCGTGACCATCCGGATGATGGACGGACAGCAGATCGAAGGACGCATCAGGAACTTCGATCGTTTCGCGTTGATCGTGGACCAGAGCGGCACGGATCACATGCTCTTCAAGCATGCGATTGCGAGCATCACGTCGCCCCGCTCGGCCGGCAACTACTTTTCCCAGAGTTGATGCGCGAGCGCCCCACCCGGCGCCGCCCCTGCGTCGTCTGACGGTCCTGTGACTCTCCGCGCCACGCGGGCGATCGTTCTCGTGCTCGACAGCGTCGGGATCGGCGAGTTGCCCGACGCGTCGCAGTACGGTGACGAAGGCAGTCACACGCTGGGACACATCGCCCGATCGCGGCCGCTTCAAATCCCGACCCTCGCGTCGCTTGGCCTGGGCGCCATCGCGCCGCTCGAGGGTGTGCCTCCGCCGCCGCAGGCGCGCGCCGCCTACGGGCGCATGGCGGAACAGTCGCCAGGAAAGGACTCCGTCACGGGCCACTGGGAGCTGATGGGCATTGTGCTCGAGCGCGCGTTCCCGACGTACCCACAGGGATTTCCGCCGGACCTCATCGCTGCCTTCGAAGAACGGATTGGGCGCCCGACTCTTGGCAATGTCGTTGCGTCCGGAACCGAGATCATCGATCGGCTCGGTGCTGAACACATGCGGACCGGCGCGCCCATCGTGTACACGTCGGCCGACAGCGTGTTCCAGATCGCGGCGCATGAATCGGTGATCCCTGTTCCTGAGCTCTACCGGCTGTGCGAGATTGCCTACGAGCTCACCGTCGAGGGACTCGGGATCGGACGCGTCATCGCCCGGCCGTTCGTCGGTGCGCCGGGGCAATTCTCCCGCACTGCCAATCGCCACGACTTTGCGATGCCACCGGCAGCAGAGACGCTCCTCGACCGCCTGACCGCGCACGGGATTCCCGTCCACGCGATCGGAAAGATCTCAGATCTCTTCGCCGGGCAGGGCATCACGTCATCAGTACACACCGCGAGCGATGCCGAGGGCATGGATCGCGTGCGCGACGCCATGTCGCGCGTCCAGAACGGCCTCGTGTTTGCCAACCTCGTGGACTTCGACACGCAGTACGGTCATAGGAACAACGTCGAGGGCTATGCGGCCAATCTCGAGCGGTTCGACCTTCGCCTCGCCGAGGTCTTGCCCACGCTCGCTCCGGCGGACATGCTGGTCGTGACCGCCGATCATGGGAACGATCCAACGACGCCGAGCACCGATCACTCGCGTGAATACGTCCCGCTGCTCGTCACCGGTCCATCGCTCCGGCCGGGGGGCTCGCTGGGCACACGCGCCACATTCGCCGACCTGGGCCAGACGCTGGCCGAGTGGTTCGAAGTGCCTGCGCTTCCGCACGGCACGAGCTTTCTGCACGAACTGCGGTGACCGACATGACCCTCATCCGAGAGCAACTGGAACAACGCGAGCGCGACATCCTCGCACCGCGTGCGGCGAAGAGCGCAGATACGCGAGGACGGCAGCGGCGTGAAAATGAAGACGGGATCCGCCCGTCGTTCCAGCGCGATCGTGACCGCATCGTGCACTGCAAGGCGTTTCGCCGCCTGAAACACAAGACGCAGGTGTTCTTCTCCCCGACCGGTGACCACTACCGCACCAGGCTCACGCACACCCTCGAGGTGTCGCAGATCGCGCGCACGATCGCCAAAGTCCTGCACCTCCACGAGGAACTGACTGAGGCGATCGCCCTCGGGCACGATCTCGGTCACACGCCGTTCGGGCATGCCGGTGAGCGCGTCTTGAGCGACCTCGTTCCCGGAGGATTCAATCACTACGAACAGAGCCTCCGCATCGTGGACGTTCTCGAAAACGACGGACACGGCTTGAACCTCACATGGGAAGTGCGCGACGGTATCGCGAAACACAGCAAGGGGAAGGGCGGCGCTCCGGTCGGCGCCGATCCTGACAAGCGCGCATCGACGCTCGAAGGCCAGGTCACTCGCGTGGCGGATCTGATTGCCTACGTCAACCACGATATCGACGATGCGACACGGGCCGGGATCCTGCGTGAGTCGGACCTGCCTCGAAGCGCCGTGGAGGTGCTGGGGCGCACCGCGTCGGCTCGCATCGGCCGGATGGTCGCCGATGTGGTGGAGGCGACACTCCAGGGTGACTACTCCGAAATCAGGATGAGCGGTCCCGTCCTCGCGGCGACATTGGATCTACGGAGCTTTCTCTTCGACGCGGTCTACGAGAACGAAATCTCGACCGCTGAGTTCAAGAAGGCCGCGGGCATCCTGGGTGGCTTGTGGCAGCGGGTGCGAGAAGAGCCTGATCAGTTCCTCGACCGCCGGGTGATTCTGACGGACGGTCTCGACCAGGCTGCGTGCGACTTCATCGCCGGGATGACGGATCGGTACGCGGTTGGACTCTTCGAGCGGCTGTACATTCCGAAGCCCTGGGCCGGCACGGAGGAATGACTCGGCAATGCGGATTTCGGAATGCGGATTGCGGAATGCGCGCATTCCCGCCCTACGTAGGTCAGATGACCGAGCAAGCGTAAGATGAAGAAAATCTGGTATGCTTGAGGGTCGGCCTCGGGCGTAAGGGCGCCACGGGGGCACAGATGTCGATGCTGCTCGAAGTCGCCAAGATCCGCGAACCGCATCTGCGGATCGAGCGGACGGATGAACCCTCGGCCTACGGGAGCGAGGACGATTACCGGCTGGTGTCGCCGGTCCACCTCGCCCTCGACGTCCACAAGGACGGTCACAGGGTTCGGGTGAAGGGCCGGCTCCAGACCGTCATCGAGCTGGCGTGCAGCCGGTGCCTCGAGGCGTTCGCGATTCCGGTCGATGCCGCGGTGGATCTCGTGTACCTCCCGTCGGAGAAGGGTCCCCTGCGCGGCGATGAGCACGAGCTGCATGACGGAGACTTCGGCACCGCCTATTACGACGACGGTGTGATCGATCTGGCGGACCTGGTACGCGAGCAGGTGTATCTCGCCCTGCCGATGAAGCCACTGTGTCAGGATGCCTGCAAAGGCCTCTGCCCGCACTGTGGGACGAACCTGAATTCAGGATCGTGCGCGTGCGCGACGACCTGGGAAGATCCGCGGCTCGCGCCCCTGCGCGCGATCGCGAGGAACAACGACGATGCCTAATCCAAAACGACGCCATTCGAAGACCCGCGGCCGCAAGCGCCGCACGCACGACGCGCTGTCGTCCTTGTCGGCCGGTCAGTGCCCGCAGTGCCACGAAGCCAAAGCGCCGCATCGGGTCTGCCCGAACTGCGGCACCTACAAGGGCCGTCAGGTCCGCGCGGTCGACGAAGCCTAGCATCGGATCCACCACCAGCCGTTGTCCGTGAGCAGTACCGATCGTCCGCCCGACCTGTGTTGGATTGCGGTGGACGCGATGGGCGGCGATGACGCCCCGCGCCCCATCGTCGACGGCGCGCTGTCGGCGGTGCGCCACCTGCCGATTGGTGTTCGGCTCGTGGGGCGGGCGGATGCCGTCCGGGCGGAACTGGGCCGCCACGGCGATGTGTCGGCGCTCGCGGTCGAGGTGATCGACGCTCCTGACGTGGTCGGCATGGCGGAGTCGCCGTCGGCGGCGCTGCGGCGGAAGCCGCGCTCGTCGATTCGCCTCACGTCCGAGTCGGTTGCGCGCGGTGAGTCGCGCGCCATGTTCAGCGCAGGCAGTACCGGCGCCACGGTGATGGCGGCATACGGTGCGCTTGGCCTGCTGCCAGGCGTCGACCGTCCGGCGTTGGCCACGACGATTCCGACGCGCGAGCGGGCGGCAGTGTTGCTCGACGCGGGCGCGAACATCGAATGCCGGCCTCAGCATCTGCTGCAGTTCGCGGTGATGGGGTCTGTGTACGCCCAGGTGGCGCTGGGGATCGAGCGGCCCCGCGTGGGCCTGCTGTCGATCGGTGAGGAAGAGACGAAAGGGACGGACCTGATTCGCGAAGCGCACCAGCTGCTCAAATCAGGACCAGTTCATTTCATCGGGAACGTCGAGGGCCGCGACGTCTACGGCGGACACGCCGACGTGATCGTCTGCGACGGATTCACCGGCAACGTGGCGCTCAAGATCAGCGAGGGACTCGTCGACACGGTGGAACATCTCCTGGGCGAAGAATTGCAGTCGACCTTCAGTACGCGCGTGGGTTATCTGCTGTCGCTGCGCGCATTCCGGCGCTTCAGGAAGCGTGTGGACTACTCCGAGTACGGCGGCGCGCCGCTGCTTGGCGTCAACGGGCTGTGTCTCGTCGGACACGGACGCTCGTCAGCCAAGGCGGTCCGCAACGCCGTCGCCATGGCGCACCGGTTCGTCACCTTCGACGTGATTGCGCGGCTCGAACAGGGCATCGCGTCTCTGCCGGTGACGCAATCGTGATTGCCTTCATTTTTCCCGGGCAGGGCTCGCAGAAAGTTGGGATGGGCCGCGAGCTGGCTGAGCACGTGCCGGCGAGCCGAGCGGTATTCGAGGCCGCGGATCGCGCGCTCGGCGAATCCTTGAGCACCATCTGCTTCGAAGGGCCCGAGGATCGGCTGGCACTGACCGAGAACACGCAGCCGGCAATCCTGACGGCCAGCGTGGCGGGTACGCGGCTGCTCGCGTCCGCCGGCATCAGGCCGGACATTGTCGCCGGCCACAGCCTCGGCGAGTACTCCGCTCATGTGGTAGCCGGAACGCTCGCGTTCGAGGATGCAGTGCGGATCGTCCGCCGCCGAGGGCAATACATGCAGGAAGCCGTGCCCGTCGGGCAGGGCGCCATGGCCGCTGTGCTCGGCGTCTCTCGGGACATCGTCGAGCAAGCGTGTCGCGACGCTGCGGAGGGTGAGGTGGTCAGCCCGGCGAACTTCAACGCACCGGGCCAGGTGGTGATCGCAGGAACCGCGCCGGCGGTCGCGCGCGCCTCCGAGCGCGCGAAAGCGCTCGGTGCGCGGCGGGTCATCCCGCTCGCGGTCAGCGCGCCGTTCCATTGCGCGCTGATGAAGCCGGCCGAGCTGAAGCTGGCTCCGGAGCTGCGCGCGCTGGCGGTCTCGAATCCCTCGGTGCCGGTCGTCGCCAACGTGGATGCGCAGCCGAAGACGACGGCCGCGGCCGGAATCGAGGCGCTCATCGCGCAGATTGCGGCGCCGGTGCAGTGGGAGGCGGTGGTGGAACGGCTTGCGTCGGCCGGCGTCCGCGCATATGTTGAAGTGGGTCCCGGCACGGTGTTGAGCGGCCTGGTGAAGAAGATCGATCGCACCGCCCGCGTCGCCGCGCTCGAGTCGCCGGGGCAGCTCGCCGCTGTGGTGGCCGTCGTTCAAGACGCCGCCAGCGTTTGAGAACACGTTTTTCCCCTGAGCCATGATCGAGCTGCACGAACGCGTCGCCCTCGTGACTGGTGCGTCGCGCGGCATCGGCCGGGCGACGGCACATGTGCTGGCCCGTCAGGGCGCACTCGTCGTCGCCGCCGCGCGCGCGGAGAACGCCGCGGCGACCGTGGCCGAGATCACCGCCGCCGGTGGCCGTGCAGAAGCGCTGACGCTGGATGTCACCGAGGCCGGCGCGATCGAGGCGGCCGTGGCCGGGGTCTTGCAGCGTCACGGGCGCATCGACATCCTCGTCAGCAACGCCGGGATCACCCGGGATCAGCTCCTCCTCCGGATGAAGCGGGACGATTGGGATGCCGTGATCGCGACGAACCTGACGGCGACCTTTACGCTGACGCAGACGGTCTTGAAGCCGATGCTGAAGCAGCGCCGGGGCCGCATCATCGCCATCAGCTCTGTGGTCGGCCAGACGGGAAATGCGGGTCAGGCCAACTACGCGGCGTCGAAGGCGGGGCTCATCGGATTCTGCAAGTCCGTTGCGCGGGAAGTGGCGTCGCGGTCGATCACGGTCAACGTCGTGGCGCCGGGTCTCATCGACACCGAGATGACGCGCGGACTGACCGGCGATGCGCAGGACGACTGGTCGTCGCGGATTCCGTTGGGCCGGCTGGGTACGCCGGACGACGTTGCGGCGGCAGTCGCGTTTCTCGCCTCGGATGAGGCGTCGTATATTACTGGGCACGTGCTGGCAGTCAACGGCGGCATGTATACGTAGGAGGACGAATGGCAGTTGCGGAGAAAGTCAAGGGCATCATCGCGGAGAA
>JBKPMA010000571.1:0-2430 GCA_046731935.1 Acidobacteriota bacterium | reverse complement strand
ATCGTGAACGAAGCCGCGGCTCGCCGCCACTGGGGCAGGGTCGACGTCGTAGGCCAGATCGCGTTGCTCGGTCGAGACGTCGAAGCTCGCGTGGTCGGCGTGGTAGCCGACATCCGTCAGCAGAGTGCGGAAGGGGAGGTTGGTCCCGAGATGTTCCAGCCTGTGACGCAAGCCGGACCGGAAGGCGCCCAACTCGTCATCCGCACGACCCGCGCGCTCGACTCGCTGACGGCAGACGTCATGCGGACGCTGCGGGCCAACTATCCTGGGCAGCCTGCCGCGACACTGACGCCGCTGCAGCAGATTGTGGATCGGTCGGTGTCGCCGCGCCGGTTCTTTGCGGTGCTGGTCGGCAGTTTCGCCGCGCTCGGCCTTCTGCTGGCGGCCCTCGGCATCTACGGGGTCATCTCGTACACCGTGGCGCAGCAGCGGCAGGAGATTGGAATCCGTATGGCGCTCGGGGCGACGGCTGGCCAGGTGCAGATGGGCGTCCTGGGCAGAACGCTGCGTCTCGTCGCGGCGGGCGTGAGTATTGGCGCGGTTGGCGCGCTCCTGGTGGGATGGTCGATGTCGGCGATGTTGTTTGAAACGCGCTCGGCGGATCCGGCGACGTTTGCCACGATCGCGATCCTTCTCGGCGGCGTGTCGCTCGTGGCGGGATACGTGCCGGCCCTGCGGGCGTCGCGAGTAGAGCCGATGATCGTCCTGCGCGACGTGTAGGGATCGTCACGCGGAACGGGAACGCAGTCTCACGAACTTGAGACTACCCTCCCGATCTCCAGTTCGGCGCGTGAAAACACGCCTGTTTTGTGAGGCTCAGGGGAGCGTCGTCTCACAAAACTGAGAATGGCCTCCCGGTCGGATCCGACGCGATCGTCCTACCGCCGCGTGCCGCGGCAAATACGATTCCACACGCGCGTTCCCGAGCATCGTATCCAGGACACGCTGAGCTCATTCGCAACCGTCGTCTATCGGTGGGGCCGAACGGGATCGCAGTCGCACAAAATTGAGACGGCCCTCCCGATCCGATTGTGGGGGTTGGGAAAGACGCCTGTTCTGTGAGGTACAAAGGAACCGATTCTCATTGAAATGAGACTGGCCACCCGATCGAAGGTTGACACGGCCGCCCGTTCGCGGCATCATCAGTCAGCTTACTAAGTTAGCTATGTATTAGGCGCCCCCCACCGTTCCACGACACGCGTGCGAAGGAGCACTGCCATGTCCCGCCTCTCCCGCATCGTCAATATCTTCCGCGCAACACGCGTCGAGGACGAGCTGGACGAAGAGCTGCAATTCCATGTCGAGGAACGGGCACGACAGCTCAGAGCCGACGGCTGTCCTGAACCGGACGCCTATCGCGAGGCGCGCCGGCGCCTCGGCAACCCGGCAGCCATCCGGGAGCGCAGCCGCGACGTGAAGCTCATGGCTGGCCTGGACGCCCTGGTGCGCGACGTGCGCTTCGCGATCCGTCTGCTTCGCCGCGACTGGGTGGTCTCGTTAGCGGCCGTGGCTTCCCTGGGACTCGCGATTGGAGCCTGTACGGCGGCATTCGAGCTGGTGGATGCGCTGATCCTCCGGCCGCTTCCAGTCCGGAATCCCGCGAGCCTCGTATCGCTCGCCATCGTCGAGGATCCGACCCGGGGCCGCGATCGCACGTCGTTCAACTATCCCCTCTACCAACGGTTGGGTGACGCCACAAAAGGCCGCCTGGCGCTTGCCGCACTCAGCTATCAGAGGCAGAGTCGGGTCCGCATCGACGATGGTACTGACGAAGAACGTGTCTATGCGCAGTTTGCATCTGGGAACACGTTCAGCATGCTCGGCGTCACGCCGGCTCTGGGACGCGTGATGATCCCGGCGGACGATCACCTTGGCAGCGGAAATCTCGTGGCCGTACTGAGCCACAGCTTCTGGATTCGCCGCTTCGGCGGGGATCCGAACGTCATCGGTCATCGCGTCACGCTGGAGCGGAGCACGTATCGAATCATCGGTGTGGCGCGTTCCGGATTCACGGGTGTCGAGCCAGGCATACGGACGGATTTCTGGGTTCCTCTAACGTCGAATGCCGATGGTCCATCGTTCAGCGATGCGGGGTGGCACTGGTTCAAGGTGCTGGGAAGGCTCGAACCGGGCTACTCCGCCGAAGAGGTGAGTGCCCGAATGCAATCGGCCCTTGCGGCGTTCCGCCATGAACAGGCTGCCGAGCGCTGGAGACCGGGCATGCCCACAGCCGGCCGTGACAGGTACATGGCCGCGCGAATGGCCGTGCGTCCCGCCTCGAACGGCATGTCCGACCTTCGAGTGAGCTTCGAGCGGCCCTTGTGGATCCTTGCGGCGGTCGTAGGACTCGTGCTGTTGCTGGCGTGCTCCAACCTTGCGAATCTCATGCTGGCACGCGGTGCAGCCCGCGCCCGCGAGATGGCCCTGCGC
>JBKPMA010000570.1:0-10798 GCA_046731935.1 Acidobacteriota bacterium | reverse complement strand
GCGAGCGGGGAGGCGGCGGCCAATGAAGTGTTGGGCGACATGGGAATCACGCCGCCAGCGCCGACCTCAAAGGCGCAAAACGCGCATACCGGAAAGCGCGGAGGCTTGTTTCCGTGGATGCGGCGAGGCTGAGCGACGAAGCAGCCGATAACAAGGACGAACACTGGCCGCCTCGTGGAGCGGCCACCGTGAAGGACCATCGGTTGCGCCGACCCTTCGCGACGCACGCCAAATCGTGCAGGCGATCCACGAAGCGCGTCGCTAGTCGTGATATGGAACGTGCTTCGGTCATCCGCCCTCGGCGCCGGGCCGTCGGGTCTTTCCCAGGACGCTGACGGACGCCGGGTGGCGAGCAACCGAGCACAGTGCACCTCAAGCGTCGGCCAGCCGGCAGTGGCTGGGGCGCCGGATCGCAAACTTCGGGGTTTTCAGAAATTTCGGATGCAAGCTGAGCCGGCACGGGCCTTGCCAAAGATGGGCTCGGCTGTCTGCATTCAATTCGTCTGTCTGAGGAGTCCAGCGCGTGTTCATGTCCGCAATGTCCTGGTTCTCGAACGATCTCGCCATCGACCTCGGTACCGCTAACACCTGCGTCTTCGCGCGGGGTCGCGGCATCGTCGCCAGCGAGCCGTCCATTGTCGCGATCAATCGCCTCACCTCGCGCGTCGAAGCCGTTGGCAACGAAGCCAAAGAGATGCTCGGGCGCACGCCGGGGAACATTGTGGCGATTCGCCCGATGCGGGACGGCGTCATTGCCGACTTCGAGCAGGCGGAGCGGATGCTGAATTACTTCATCCGGAAGGCGCATCCTCGACGGGGATTCGTGCGGCCCCGCGTGATCATCGGCGTGCCGGCGCAGATCACGCAGGTGGAACGCCGCGCGGTGAAAGACAGCGCGTATCGAGCCAAGGCGAGTGAAGTGCACCTGATCGAAGAGGCCATGGCGGCCGCGATCGGGGCGGGCATGCCGATCACCGAGGCCGCGGGCAACATGGTGGTCGACATCGGCGGCGGCACGACCGACGTGGCGGTCATCTCGCTTGCGGGCGTCGTGTACAGCCGGTCGGTCCGCGTCGCCGGCAATGCGATGGACGACGCGATCATCAATCACGTCAAGCGCCAGCACAATCTCCTGATCGGCGAGCGCACGGCGGAAGACATCAAGATGAAGATCGGATCCGCGCTGCCGCTCGAGGACGAGCAGTCGATGGAAGTGAAGGGCCGCCACCTGCTCGAGGGACGTCCGAAGACGATCACGCTGACCGACGGGGAAGTGCGCGAAGCGCTCAGTGAAACGGTGCGCGAAATCGTCCGCGCCGTCCGCGATGGACTGGAGCAGATTCCGCCGGAGCTATCCGCCGACGTCTACGATCGCGGCATCGTGCTGACCGGCGGCGGAGCGCTCCTGCAGCGCCTCGACGCGCGCCTGCGCGAAGAGACAGGACTGCCGGTCGCGGTGGCCGAGGAGCCCCTGTCGTCAGTGGTGCTCGGCGCCGGCAAGATGCTGTCGGACTTCAAACTGTTGCGAAAGGTCTGTCTCGACTAACAGTCGAGGGTCAAAAGGGTCAAAAGGTCAAAGGGTCCAAGGGTCAAAGGGTCGAAGGGTCGAAGGGTCAAAAGGTCAAAAGGTCCAAAGGCTTCGGCCCTTCGACTCTTCGACTCTTCGACTCTTCGACCCTTCGACTCCTCAGGGCTTCAGAACAATCTTCCCGATGTGCCCGCCCGCAAGCACGGCTTCGTGTGCGCGCGGAGCGTCTGACAACGGAAGCTCCCGGTCGACGGCCGGACGAAGCGTTCCCGCTTCCATTGCGCTCGTCAGCGCCTGATTGATCCGGATCCGTTCGTCGGCGGGGACGTTCCAGAGCGTCATCCCCAACACCGCCGCGTCCTTCGCCATGGTCTGGCGCGGGTCGATCTCGACACGCCCGCGGCTGCCAATCACGACGACACGGCCGCGCGGCGCCAGCAAGCCAAGGTCGACGTCCAGGTTGACGTTGGCGAGCATCTCCAGCACGACGTCCACACCTTTGCCGCTGGTCGCCGCCTTGATTGCGTCCACCCGGCCCGCGTCGTGATGATTGAAGACGGCGTCCGCGCCTTCGCGCCGCAGCGTCGTCAGCCCCTGATCGCTGCCTGCCGTGGCCAGCACCTGCAGCCCCGCAGCCTTGGCGAGCTGTACGGCCGCCAGACCAACGGCGCCGGTGGCGCCGTGCACGAGCACTGATTCACCGCGCACTCCGTTGGCGCGGCCGAATAGGGCGCGATGGGCCGTGGCCGCTGGCACTCCGAGCGCCGCGCCGCCGCCGTACGAGACGGCCTGGGGGAGCGCAAAGACACTCGTCGCGTCACAGGCGATCCGCTCGGCGTAGGTGCCCTGCGTGGCGCCGAGCGTTGCGATCCAGACGCGATCACCCACGCGCCAGTTCGACACACCGGTTCCGACGGCTTCGATGTCGCCGGCACCGTCGTAGCCGGGTGTGTAGGGGAGAGGCGGCTTGCGCGCATAGGTCCCGGCTCGCACGTAGGCGTCGACCGGATTGACCCCTGCGGCGCGGATGCGGACGACGACCTGTCCTGGCCCGGGCGACGGATCCGGAACCTCAGCCACGCGCATGACGTCGGGTCCGCCGAATTCGGTAACAACGATGGCTTTCATGGCCCCCATTACAACAGGGCGAGGGGCTCGAGGCAAAGGGTCCGACGGCTAAAGGCCGAAGCCGAAGGACTAAAGGGGCAAGGGGCTAAGGGCGAAGGGCAGGGACGTCGAACTTTGGACCTTTGAACCCTTGACCCTTGAACCCTTTGAACCTTTTGAACCTTTTGAACCTATTCGTAATGCAGCGCTTCGACCGGATCCAGTCTCGCCGCCCGCATTGCGGGATAGACGCCGAAGATGAGACCCACGCCGACCGAGACGAGAAACGCGAGCAGGATCGACTGCAGCGTGATGATCGTCGACCAGCCAGCGAGCACGGCAATCACCCGTGACAGCGTGACGCCGAGCGCGAGACCGATCACGCCGCCGACGACCGCAATCATGACCGTCTCGACGAGGAACTGCCGGATGATGTCGGACTGCTTGGCGCCGACGGCGCGGCGCACACCGATCTCGCGCGTGCGCTCGAGCACGCTGGCCAGCATGATGTTCATGATCCCGATTCCGCCAACGAGGAGCGAAATCGAGGCGAGCGCCACCATGACGAACCCGAAGATGCGCTGCGTACGCTGCTGCTCGGCGAGCAGCTGCGCCGGCACGATCAGTGAGTAGTCGTCAGTGGCGCGATGCGTCGCGTCCAGAATGCCCCGGACGATCCCGGCGGCGCCGATCATGTCAGACGCGGACGCCATCTGCAGGTAGATGCCATCGATGTCGTCCTTGAACCGGCTGTAGCTGTCCTCCAGCCGCAGCAGCGCCGCGCTGACCGGGATGTAAATGATGTTGTTGCGATCCTGCGCGGGAAGACCGGCCAGATCCGTCTGGGCGCTGAGCTGAGGTCCTACGGTTCCGATCACCCGGAACCACTGTTCGTTGACCTTCACCCACTCTCCGAGCGGATCGCGTGCGCCAAAGAGCGCCGATCGCGCAGCTTCGCCCAGCACGCAGACCGGCTGCGCGTTGCCCGTGTCGGACTCGTCGATGAAGCGCCCCGACACGACATGCAGCGCCGCGATGTCTTTGTAGGTGGGTTCGATCCCGTATACCTGCGGAGACTCTCCGAATGGCTTCGGGATCAGTTTCTGCGGCGCGAAGCGCTTGCGCATCGACGCGCGTGAGATGCCAGCCACGTTCGCGCGAATGACGCGCAAATCGCGCTCCGTCAGACCAGGGGATGCCTTCCGTTGCTTTTGATACGACTGCTCGTCAGCCGCTTCGCGCGCTTCGACGATCAGGTTCCGCACGCCGAGCTGCTCGATGAACGCGAGCACCTGCTGCTGCGCACCCGCGCCGATCGACATCATGGAGACCACGGCGCCCACGCCGAAAATCATCCCCAGCATCGTCAGGAGCGATCGCAGCTTGTGCGTCCGCAGCGTCTCGATGCCGCGCAGGCAGTCGATGAACAGCTGCTGCAGCGTGGGCCGGTGCTCGCGAACGACGCCGGGAATCATCGGCCGCCTCCGACGGCCGGTCCGGCGGCCGGTTTGGCACCGGCAGCGGCGGTCGTCTTGTCCGGATCGGCCAGCGCGATCTCGGTATCGACCGACAGGCCCTCGACAATGGCGCGGCTTTCCGTGAGGCGAGCCACTTTGACGGGCGTCGATGTGAAGCCACTCCCGTTACGCACGAACACGACCGGTTGGCCGAGCCGATTGAACAGCGCCTGACGGGGAATGTGCACCACGTTCTTCAGCCGCTCGCCCTCGACCTCGACGGCCGCGGTCATGCCCGGACGCAGCGCACTGCCGGGCGCCTTGAGTGCGAATGTCGCTTCGAACTGGCGCTCCGCACTGACCTCCCAGAAGTCGTGCGTCGCCAGGCCGCTGACCCCGGACGTGCTGCCGGGTAACGCGTCGCCCGGCACGCCTTCGAGTCGCACGGCTGCCACGGTATCGTTGCCCAACGCACTGCGATCGGTCTCATTCACTTTGGCTTTGAGGCCGATGGTTCCGATGTCCACAATATCGGCAATCACCGAGCCCGGTTGGGCCGTGTCGCCCTCGCGGTAGTCCGGCAGTGACATGCCGCTGAAGAAGAAATTGCCGGCGGCCGACTGGTTCGGCTTCATGACGACGAGCCCGGCGATTGGAGCGGTCACACGCAGGCTCTCGATGTTGTGCGTCGCGAACTGCATCGCGAGCAGCGCCTTCTGACGCTTCTCGCGAAGGACGCCGGCCTGTGCGTCGTTGGTCGCGGCATGCGTGCGGATGTCGGTCTGGATCTTCAACAGCGACTGCTTGGCGGCGTCGAGATCTAGAAGGTTGATGCGCGCCTTGATGGATCCCACGAACTCGTTTCCGCTCACCGCGAGCTCTGCCTGCCGCACGGCGAACCGCGCATGGAGCTCGGCAACCTGATCGGTCGCGGCCTGCACTTTCGCGTCGGCATCGAGCTTGGCAATCTCCTCGTCGGCTTCCTCCATCTCCGACTTGGCCTGGTCGAGGTTGTAGCGCTGTTCGGCGGGATCGAAGTCCACGATGAGATCGCCGGCCCGCACGATCGACCCGGCGGGCGCGAGATGGACGATCTGCATGGTGCCGCCGATCCCGGGCGCGGAGACGGCGACCGACCTGTTCGCGGACAACTCGCCGCGTGTGTAGATGCGCACCTGCAGATCGCCGCGCTCGGGATGCGTCGTGGGTACACGCGGCCCGTGCTGCGCGAGATCGGGGACCCCGTACACCAACGCTGCCGTCCCCAACAGCGTGACGATGACCGTGAGGATCAGGGCCGCGCGCTTCACTGGCCTGTCCTCGGCGAGCTGAGATCGACGAGCGCCACGCGCTCGCCAGGAGACACTCCGTCGTTCACGGCGACGACCTCCTGGTTCCGCCGGGCGATGTGCAACACTCGCCGTTCCACGCCTCGGCGTGCGACGACCCACGACACGTCTTCGCCATTGCTCGCAAACACGGCGCGTGCCGGTACGAGCCGCACCTTTTTCACGACATCAACGATCACACGGAGGCTGGCCGTCATGCCGGGCCGCAGCCGTGGATCCAGGGCGTCGAGCGCAATGCGCAGGTCGAAGGTGCGGGGCGGCGGCCACGTGCTGAAATCCGCTTTCGCGAGAACGCTGATGGAATCGACCTTCCCACGGAGCTCGCGGTCAGGCACCGCTTCCACACGGATCGAGACTGGCTGACCGACATCGAGACGTCCGCGTTCGATCTCGTCGGCCCGCGCCGACCCGAAGAGTGTGGACACCTCCGGCAATTCGGCGATCTGAGCGCCCGACCAGGCCCGATCGCCTTCCTGAAACGGACGCGCGTTGTCGAACCCGCCGGCCTGCCAATTCGGCATGATGCTGAAAATGCCGTCGCCAGGCGCACGCAGGAGGAGTGTGGCTTTCTGACGCTCAGCGCGTTCGAGCTCCCGGCGTGCCTTCTCCCGCTTCTGCTTTGCGCCAGCCAGGTCGGCCCGACCACCCGCCTGCGCGCTGGCGAGAGCAGCATCCGCCTCCGCATGCTTCTGCTCGGCATCCATGACCTTCAGACGCTTCTGCTCGCTCTCGACGCGGGACATCACCTCGCTGCCCGAGTATTCGACCTCAGCCTTCTTCACGTCGTACTGACTGTTGGTGGACGTCGTCGCGGCTTCGGACTCCTTCGTGCGCGACTGCGATTCAATGCGTGAGATGTCGGCGTCGAGCTGTCGCACCTCGCTGCGCTTCTCCGCGATCGTTCGCTCGACCGTGCTCCCGTCGAACTCGACGACGACGTCGCCCTTCTTCACGGCGGATCCATCGCGTGCGATGCGGATGATCCGAAGCTGCCCGGCGTCGGCGGGCGCCAGCATGACGATCGAGCGGCCGGCCTTGATCTCTCCGCGAAGAGGCACCTCATCGAAGAAATCGCCGAGTGTGACCTCGCTCGTCGGCACATCCGGCGCACTGCTCCGAAACATCCACGCCACGAGGGCGCCCGACAGCGCGACGATCGTGGCGACGGCCGCGATGCGCCGCCTCATGGCAGCACCTCGTCGCCGGCGCGCAGTCCCTCGGTGATCACGACAAACAGCGCGTCGCGGGGTCCAAGCGTGACCGTCCGCTCGCTGCCGCCAACGCTGACCGACGCGCGGCCGTCCGCCTCGTGAACCGACGAACGCGGAACGACGAGGGCGTTGTGCACGCGCTCGATCTCGACGTCCACCGCCGCCGAGAGGTCAGGCAGGACACGCGCATGACTGCCGTCGATGCCGACGATCGCCGTGAACGATCGCACCCGCGGCGAGAACGAGCCGGGTACAGCGATGGGGCCCAACTGCAGAATCCGGCCATGGAGCTGGATATCAGGGTAGGCATCGAGCCGCACGGTCACCGGCTGCCCGCTGCGGATGGCCGCCGCATCGGCCTGATTGACCTTCGCGCGCACCTGCATGGAGGCCTGGCTGACGACCTCGAGCACCGAGGAGCCGGGCCACCGGTCGTCGCCTTCCTGCACGTCACCGATCCCGTTTCCCTTCCACGACATCTTCGGGACCACCAGGCCGTCGATGGGCGAGCGGATGGTCATCGCGGCAGCGTTGGCGAGCGCGTGCTCCCGGGCCGCGGCGGCTCGATCGCGTTTGATCTCGAGCAGCCGCAGATCAGCTGCGGCCGCCGCGCGTTTCAGTGGAAAGCTCTGACGGAGCATCGCGAGCTTCGCTTTGGCTTCCTCGAGCGCCTGCAGATTCTGCTCCGCCTTGATCTTCGCCACCCAGTCGTTGTTGAGGGTTTCAAGTTGCGTCGAGTCGACGGCATGCTCCGCCTGGGCAAGCTCGCTCTCGTCCTTCACCTTCGCGGCGTCTTGCTCTGCCCGCTTGCGCAGAATCTGCTCGCCCAGATCCCGCCATTCCACGTCTTTCTCGAACGCTGTCTTTTCTTGATCCTGGCGATCGAATTCGACGAGCAGATCGCCCTTCTTGACGGCCGTGCCCGGTCGCGCCAAACGGACGATCGTCAGCGATCCGCGCGTGGATCCGGAGAGGACCGGCGTGACGACGGTGTAGGACGTCACCGCCTCGGTGAGCCCAGTCAGCCTGATGACGTGGACGAACTCCCGTGGTGACACGGTATGCGGCGAGCTTGCCGGGGCCGCCGCCGCGGCGGTGGGGTGGCTCAGTCGGCTGACGGCCACGATGGCCAGCGCGATGAGCAGGAGCGCGACGAGCGCTGCCCGGGCACGGCCGATGCGCATCGCGTGCCTCGGTTCCGACCGGCTCATTCCCCCTCCCCTCAACGCCAGCTTTCCAGCGCACGGGCCGGCGATCGCCCTGCCGCCGTCCCTCCTGTTCCGCGCACGTCTGGAACCGATACCGCGGACGAGGGCTCGAGTCAGTTGCCGGTTTGGACGCCGCGTCCGCCCGGCCGGTCTGCCGCAGCCGCTATAATCCGGTGAGCATATCGCTCATGTCCAGACCTGCACACGTTCCGCATCCGCCTGTGCCGACCATGGATGCGCTGTTGCGGCTCATTCTCACGAGCCGGGTGTACGACGTCTGCCGCGAGACGCCGCTCGACGCGGCGCGGAGGCTGTCTGCACGCCTTGGCGCCGAAGTATTTCTGAAGCGTGAAGACCTGCAGCCGGTGTTCAGCTTCAAGCTGCGGGGCGCCTACAACAAGATGGCGCACCTGACTCCCGCCGAGCAGGCCCGCGGCGTCATTGCCTCGAGCGCCGGAAATCACGCCCAGGGCGTGGCGTTCTCCGCCCGAAAGCTCGGCATCCGCGCGGTCATTGTCATGCCGCAGACCACGCCGGAGATCAAGGTTCAGGCGGTGCGCGACCTGGGGGCGGAAGTCGTCCTGTTCGGCGACAGCTACGCGGACGCGAAACAGCATTGCGACGAGTTGCAGCAGTCCACGGGTCTGGTGTTGGTGCCGCCGTTCGATGATCCGCTCGTCATCGCCGGTCAAGGCACGATTGGCGACGAGCTGCTCAGGCAAAGCCACCGAAGCCTCGATGCCGTGTTCGTGGCGGTGGGTGGCGGCGGGCTCATCACGGGCATCGCGAGCTACATCAAGTCGCTCATGCCTGCCGTCCGCATCATCGGCGTCGAGCCCTTCGAGGCCGATGCGATGTATCAGTCCCTGGCCGCGGGGCGGCGAGTGCGGCTCGAACACGTCGGCATCTTTGCGGACGGCGTGGCCGTTCGTGAGGTGGGGGAGATCACGTTCGAGCTCGCGCGACAGACCGTCGACGAGGTGGTCCGGGTCAGCAACGACGAGATCTGCGCCGCAATCAAAGACATCTTTGACGACACACGCAGTGTGATGGAACCCGCGGGCGCCCTGGCCGTCGCAGGACTCAAGGCCTGGGCCGATCGCGAGGGAGCGACGGGGATGCGGCTGGCAGCCGTCCTCAGCGGCGCCAACATGAACTTCGATCGGCTGCGATTCGTGGCCGAGCGCGCCGAACTGGGCGAGGCGCGGGAGGCCATCTTCGCCGTCACGATCCCGGAGCGGCCGGGTGCCTTCCGCGAATTCTGCGCCACGCTCGGTCCCCGCGTCGTCACCGAATTCAACTACCGGCTGGGCGACCGCCGCTGTGCGCACATCTTCGTCGGCGTCAGTACGACGTCGAAGGACGATGCGGCAATGCTCGCGGCCCGCCTGAACGACCGCGGATACGAGACGCTGGACCTGTCCGACAACGAACTGGCAAAACTGCACGTGCGGCACATGGTGGGCGGCCGTGCCCCGGACGTTCGGAATGAGCGGCCGTGCCGCTTCGAGTTTCCGGAACGGCCCGGCGCGTTGATGCAGTTCCTCGACGCCCTCGGCGGACGGTGGAACATCAGCCTGTTCCACTACCGGAATCATGGCGCGGATTTCGGGCGTGTCCTCGCCGCCTTCGAAGTTCCCGATCACGAGCTCGGTGCATTACGGGCATTTCTCGACGGCCTCGGCTATCCGTATCTGCTCGAGGTCGATAATCCTGCCTACCACCGGTTCCTCGACTGACCGTCATCATGCAGGCGTTCGACACGTCAGTCATCGTGAGGACTCGCAGGAAACTGTCGAGGTGTCCCGAGCTCCGTGTGACATCCGGCCGGTACTGGCTGCACGTGGATCCTCCGATCGAGGGCGGATTTCCCGTCCAACTGCGGGTGCACGCACGCCACTTCAGCGTGCGGCTCGGCGGATGGATCCGCCGGTTCGATCGAGACGACGACGCGATCGATTGCGTGGAGTTCGGGCTGTCGTCCGCCTGCAGATTGCTGGTCGAATACCGGGGATCGGTCGAAGTCGCGTGGACCGTCGAGGCGAGGGAATACGGCACCTGGCAGCCGCATCACCGGACCGCGCGCTGGCTGATTCCATTCTGGTGGCGCAGGCGGACGGCGTACTTGCAGAATCGCACCACGCTGCAGTCGCGCGCGAACGAGGCCCACGGCGCGACCGTCTCGGACGCCGCCGAAGGGGACTCCTTCAGCGTCGGCCTCTAGCCGCAGCGTCGGGAGGCAGAATCGATGGCTGATCGTCCGCAGAGTTACGCTGCTCACGCGCACAATCCCTGGCCGACAACACTGGCGACGGTGTTCGCGACGCTGGCGCTGGTCGCGTTTGTCGCCGGTGGATGGTTCGACCGGCCGGCAGTCGTCCAGCTTGGGCTGTATGCGCTGCTCCTGTCGGTGTGCGTGTTGATTGCGATCAGCCGTGTCTACATCACGGCGCTGCAGGACCGCATCATCCGGCTCGAGGAACGGCTGCGGCTCAAAGAGCTGCTGCCAGCCACGCGGCACGTGGAGATCCCGCAGCTGACGACCAAACAACTCGTCGCGCTGCGATTCGCGTCGGATCACGAGGTGCCCGCGCTCGTGACGCGCGCGATCGAAGAATCCCTGACACCGAAGCAGATCAAGCAGGCGATCGTCACGTGGCGTCCAGACTACGAGAGGACCTAGTGGTGATGCGGGCAGCGACGATTGCGTGATTGACGATTGACGAGGGGCCCTGGGACGGCGGATCAGGGGCGCGAAAGGATGCTCCCGTGGTGCAGTGGCTTCGCGTTGGTACTCGTCTCGCTCCTCTATCTCGCCTGGGTGTGAGACGTGCTATTAGCGATTGAGCGACTGACGATTGCCGATTAACTCTCCCTTAGCCCTTAGCCCCTTAGCCCTTAGCCCTTAGCCTTACACCTACAGCACCTCTCCATCTTG
>JBKPMA010000569.1:0-9040 GCA_046731935.1 Acidobacteriota bacterium | reverse complement strand
CTTCCATACGCACCTGGAGCCGCTCCTGGACGCGAGGGGACCGATTGCCGCGCGGACGCTGATCGCGCTCTTGATGATCGCTGCCGCGGCTGTCATCGTCCGATGGCGCAGCGCGGTCATCCATGGGATGACGACAGGGCTGCTGATCCTCTTCCCCCTGGTGCCGCTGCTGTTCGCGCAGGCCGTGTGGGCGATCTCGCAGGCACACGGACGGATGCAGTGTGCGGGCGCGTCGACGTTGGCCGCACCATTCCAGAGCGCCCCTCGCATCCGCGTGATCTGGATCGTCTATGACGAGCTCGAGGAGTACGCCGCGTTCGCGGCGCGTCCGCGCGATCTGGCGCTGCCGGCCCTCGATCGGCTCCGAGCGGAGTCCATCGCGGCGGCTCCGTTCGCGCCCGCCGACCGCACGGAGCGATCGATGCCGGCCTTTCTCATCGGCGCGCCGGTTGACGACTCGATGCTGACGAGCCGCAACGAGTTGAAGCTCACCGTGCGAGGGCGGCCCGACGTGCGGCCGCTCGCCTCAGGGGACACCGTTTTTGCGCGCGCCAGAGATCTCGGTCTCAATGCGGGCGTCGCCGGTTTCTTCCTGCCGTACTGCGCGCTGGTGGGTCCGGCCGTGACGAGGTGCGAGTGGCAGCCGTGCGTGACGTGCGGACGGATGGTGGGCGCGTTCGGCAGCTCCGTCAGAGAAAGCATGAGCAATCAGTTGTCGGAGCTCGCGCCGCGGTATGGCGTGCGCCGACACCTCGCGAGCTACCAGGCGCTGCAGGCCGCTGGCCTTCAACTCGCGTCGGACCGGTCGCTCGGCTTCGCGCTGATTCACCTGCCAGTGCCGCATGCGCCGGCTATCTACGATCGACGCACAGGCCAGTTCAGTTTCACCGTCGCCGCAGACACGGGCTACTTCGACAGTCTTGCGCTCGCCGACAAATCGCTGGGCGAGCTGCGGCGCGCGATGGAGGCCAACGGCATCTGGGCGTCCACCACCGTGATGGTATTCGCCGATCATGGCCGCCGATCGCTGGCCGACGGGGTGAGCGTTGCTCATCCGGAAGTGCCGCTTCTCGTGAAGCTCGCGGGATCGAACCACGGACACCAGTACCGCGCCGGCTTCAACGCTGTCCTCGTCCACGACCTCACGCTCGAGCTGTTGTCGGGCCGCCTGCGCACCACCGCCGACGTCATCGCCTGGCTTGACGCGAACCGGACCCGCTGGCCCGTTCCGAGCCCGTGAGCCAGTTTTCCCTCGTCCTGCGCATTCACCAGCAGGAGGGGATCCGCACGGGGATCCGCACAACCAGGTCGATGGCTACGACGGTAGACGAGCGCGCTGCGCGTCCGGCGGCGACGCACGTGCGCGAACACACGAGTGTGCTCGCCGCGGCAGAAAGGCGTCTCCTCATCTGGCTGGCGGAGCGCATGCCGTCCTGGGTGACCTCGGATCGCCTGACCGCTCTTGGACTGGTATCGATGATCGGGACCGGCCTCGCGTTCGCCTTCGCTCCTGCAGCGCCCGGCGCATTGCTGCTGGTGCCGTGTTTCCTGGCGATGAACTGGTTCGGCGACAGCCTCGATGGCACGCTCGCGCGCGTACGGAGGCAGCAGCGGCCGCGCTATGGCTACTACCTCGATCACGTCGTCGATCTGGCGAACGCGACACTGCTGTTCGCTGGAATGGCGTGCTCCGGATTGATGCATCCGTCGGTCGCGCTGGCCGTGCTGGCCGGATACCTGATTCTCTGCGCCGAATCGTTCCTGGCCGCGCACGCGGTCGGGATCTTCCGGTTGTCGTTTTCTGGCTTCGGTCCGACGGAACTGCGCGTCGTGCTCTCGATCGGCGCCCTGGTGGCCATGACCAGGCCTGTCGTCTCGCCATTCGGTCTCGGCGACATACGGCTCTTCGACCTCGGCGGCATCATCTCGGCCGCGGGGATGGGTGTGGTGTTTTTGGTTTCGTCGATCCGGAATGGTGTGGCGCTGGCGCACGAAGAACCGCTGCCGCGGAGCGTGCGATGAGGTCTGAGGGCCGATTGCAGGCGTCTTTCCGACGAGGGCGCTTCGCACGATTCGCTGGCGTCGGGCTTGCAGGGTTCGTGGTGCAGTTGGCGGTGCTCTGGGGGTTGTCGTCTACGGCGCTCCCGCCACTCATCGCCACGGCGCTGGCCGTCGAGGCCGCGGTGCTGCACAACTTCCTGTGGCACCAGCGTTGGACCTGGTCGGATCGTGGCGGCGTCGGCGCCGGACGCCGGCTCCTCCGGTTTCACGTCGCGACCGGACTCGTGTCGATCGCCAGCAACGTCGTCTTGACCGCGGTCTACACTACTGTTGCCCATATGCCACTTCTGGCAGCCAACGTCCTCTCGGTCGCGACAATGAGTCTGGTGACGTTCGCCGTCGCCGACCGGTGGGTCTTCGGCAGCGTCTCAACCAAGATGCGCTCGCTGGACCGTGTTCGCGTCGTGGCAGCCGCCTTCGTCCTCCTGACCGCGTCGATGGCGTCCAGCGCCCGTGCGGCCGAGCTGAAGCCAGCCACGCTGAAGGCGTGGGATCGCTACGTTGCGTCCACCGAATCGCGGATCGATCGAGAGCTCGCGGACTCGAATCGATTTCTGGCGGTTGATTTCGCAAACGGCGCACGCGGCGGTGACGTTCGCCGCGAGCTGATGACCGGCGCCATCGTCGTGGACTCGGTCGAATCGACCGACACGAGCGGGTCCGAAATCGACGTCCCGTCAGGGAGCATCCATCACTGGCGCGGCTACGTGTACATCCCGAATGCCAACGTGGAGGATCTGGTCACGGCAGTACGGGATCCGGAAGCGCGCCGTGCACACCGTCAGCAGGACGTGCTCGTCGTACGAGTGCTGTCACGCGACAACGATTCGCTCCGCCTGTATTTGAAGCTGCAACGGTCGGCGATCGTGACCGTGGCGTACAACACCGAGCATCTCGTGCATTACTCGCGCTACACGTCAGACCGTGCCAGCAGCCGCAGCGTGGCGACGCGCATCGCCGAGATCGCGGATCTCGGCAAACCCAACGAGCACGAGCTGCCGGTAGGCCACGACCGCGGGTTCATGTGGCGCCTGAATTCGTACTGGCGCTATCAGGCGGCGCCGGGCGGTGTGATCGTCGAGCTCGAGTCAGTCACGTTGAGCCGGGAGCTGCCGTGGGGGTTGAGGACGCTGGTACGGCCCGTCGTGAACATGGTCGCGCGAGAGTCGATGGAGCGCACGCTGGCCGCCATGCGTGCCCGCTTCGCACCGGTGCCGACGACGGCTGCCGTGGCTGAGCGGGCGACGGACAAACCGTAGCCCGCAGCCTGTAGCCTGCACTCTCTCATGGCCGTTCGAGCATCTTGAGCGCGGCCAGTATGTAGCCGAGCGTGTGTGCCATGCCGGCGTGCCACGGACCGGGACCGCTCATCTGCGGTGCGTGGTCCGGGATCACCATCCCATCAAAACCATTGCGACGGAGGATTTCGAGCACGCGGAGCATGTCCACGTCGCCTTCGTCGATGAACGTTTCACGGTAGGTCGGCACCTTGCCCGTGACATTTCGCAGGTGGACGTAGGCAATGCGCCCCTGGCGGCTGTAATGGTCCACGGTCTCGTAGATATCGCCGTCGGTCATTTCAGCCAGCGTTCCGACGCAGAACTCCAGCGCGTTGTTCGGGCTCGGCACTGAGTCGAGCAGCCGTTGATACATCGCCGGTTGATAGACCAGGCGCGGCTGCCCGCGCAACGTCGGCATCGGCGGATCGTCGGGGTGTGCCGCCAGGCGCACGCCGGCGGCTTCAGCAACCGGCACGACCTCTTCGAGGAACCGCTGCAGCCGGCGCCATAGTTCCTCATGCGAGATCGACGGTAGCGTGCCTGATGGTGCTGCTTGATCGACGACCATGTTCCATGCGACGCCGAGCGGCATGGGAGTGTCGACCGGGCCGTCCATGCCCACCGTGATTGCGCCGCCTCGTCCCCACGGACCCGACACCCGGCCCGCGACGCCTGCGATGCTGAAGTTGTAGCCGAGCACCGGGATGCCGGCCTCACCCATACGTCTGATCAGCGTCTTCACGTTCTCGATGTGCCGCGGCCGCTCGGGTCCGTCGAGCAGCACGTCGTGCCAGTGGGCAGGATCGATGTTCTCGATGGCTTCGAGCACCAGACCGGCCGCTTCGATCTCTCGCCGGATGCTGACCAGTTCGTCTACGGTCCAGAGCCGCGCCGGATCGCCCGCAACGCCCCACGGCTGATCCTTGTCGCCGGTGGGCTGGTTGTCGCGAGGATTCGACGCGCTGTGCCTGAAGTAGTCCACCAGATGAATCACGACATGGGTGCAGCCGGCCTGCCGCGCGAAGTCGTAGTACTCGCGCGTCAGCATGTGGCGATACAGCCCCAGCCCCGGTTTCACGATTGGTGTTCCTCACGCAGTTCGAGATCGAGAATCTCCTGCGGATGCTCGTCTTTGAACCATCCCTCGAGCTGCGGCAGATATTCGAGCTGACGATCGACAGGCAGCTCGAAGAAACTCGACGGAACGCGTCCGACACACCGCGCCGCCCCGCAGTGGCACTCCCAGACGGCGCCGCCGAAGGTGTTCACGATGTAGGCGTACGTGATTTCGCTCCCAGCAGGAATGTCGCGCAGCGCGATGACATGCCGGTGCCCGCCAATCGTCTTCACGAACGTGTTTGGATCGCAGCTGGAATTGATGTGACGCTCCGGCTCCCGCATCAGGACGACGGCGCCGCCGGCGAGATAGTCGCAATGCCATTCGTGCTCGTTCAGCTCGGGCCGGAGCGGGTGCGTCTCGTCCACGATCCGGCTGTCGTCGATGATGAGGACGGTCTCGCCGCGCTGGAACGCGCGCGCCGCGAACGCGCCGATCCCGTGAATGGCTGAATCGGCGACAACAACATCTGGCATGGCGCGCAGGAGGTCGGGGTCGTGTTCGTCTTCGCGCGGCGGGTTCGACGCTGACGCGCGACAGGCGGTCAGCGTCTCTCCCTCAGGATCCTGCGATGGCGGGTGTCGGCGGAGCCGTGGGTGTCGGAGTCGTGTGCGTCGTATTCCGCGCGGCGTAGTCCACGAGCACACCATCCCGCGGAATTTTGAGCGTGACAGGCTGGCCCGCCGGCAGAGGCACGCTCTTGCGGGGATTCGCGTACACGGCGTGACGTCCGTGCGTCTTGAACCAGTCCGCCACCGACGCGTTCTGGAACATCTTCTCCACGATGTGACGCCAGCCGACGCCGGTGTTGTACGCACAGAATGAGATTTCGCCCATCTGCGTGCCGTAGGGAATGATGCACATCTCCGTGCGGCGGAAGTCGTAGGTCCACAGATCCTGGAACCACATGCCGGCGATGAACATCACCAGCCATTCGTCCGCTTTCCGGTTGCCGTTCTCGGACGCATTGAGGCGTCCGCCCAGTGCGCCGCCGCTCTGCTTGTCGAACTTCTTCACCAGATCGCGCAACCGCATGCCTTTCGGCGCGCGCATCGGCTGATAGTTGCGCAGCAGGCTGAGCGCCGCCTGGATCTTCGTCAGCACGGGGCCGCGCGCGGAGTCTGCGATCTGCGCGGCGTCTGCGAAGAGGCGCTCCACGTTCACGAATCCTGGCAGCGGCGCCCAGGTCTTCGTCGCCTTGTTCACCATCAACGCCGTGCCGACGCCGCAGTTCGGATGGCACCCGCACTTGAGCGTGCCCCAATCCGCGCCCGGTCCCTTCAGCAGATCCGTGACATCCGCCATCGCGCCCACTGCCGAAAGCGGATACCAGTCGCGCAGCGGCTCGGTGGCGCCCGTCTGCTGCTTCACATCGTGCGCGAGGTGCGAGAGCGTGTAGCGGTGGCGTGCGCGCGTCTCATCGTCGATGTCTTCGTCGCGGCCTGTAAACGAGACAGGCTGGAACGAGACGAAGCTGATCTTGTCCGCGTTTTCGACGGCGAACTTGATGATCCGTCCGACCTGGTCGTCGTTGATGGTCTTGACGATCGTGACGACGAGCGCGACGTCGATCCCGGCGGCATTCAGGTTCTCGATCGCACGAAGCTTCACGTCGAACAGGTTCTGGACTTTTCGATGCGCGTTGGCGTCCTCACCGACCCCGTCGAACTGCAGGTAGGCGATCCGCATTCCGGCCGCTCGCGCCTCTTTCGCGAACCCGGGATCCTGTGCGAAGCGGATGCCGTTGGTCGCCGCCTGGACGCTGAAGTAGCCGACCTGCTTCGCGTACGCCACCGACTCCAGGAAGATCGGTGAGATCGTCGGCTCGCCGCCGGAGAACTGCACCGTCATCTGACGGCGCGGCTGGATGCTGATTGAATCGTCCAGGATCTTCTTCACGTCATCGAGCGTGAGCTCGTGGACGAACCCGACCTGGTTCGCATCCATGAAGCACGGATCGCACATCATGTTGCAGCGGTTCGTCAGGTCGAGGGTCAGGACGGCGCCGCGGCCGAACTGTATCGACGAACTCCCGTGATTGTGCAGACGATCCGTCACGCTGCGGAAGTCGCGACCGGGGAACAGCCGTTCGACGCGCTCGAGGAACGCGACGTCCATCGCGAGCACATCGGTAAACGTGCCGTGTTCGGGACAGGTCTTTTCCATCAGCACCTGTCCGTCGCGCTCGACAATCTGCGCTTTGATTTCGCCGGCGTGCTCGTTCACGATGGCGAGCACGTCCTCTTCACCCGACAGGACGCGGCGGCGCGCCTCTTTCACACACGTCGGGCAGAGGGAGTCCGTGGTCCGGGGCCATCCGAGGGGTGGCTTTGATCGCTGCCAACTCTTGAGCAGTGGGGCTGGAGCCCAGCGTGGCTTGAAACCTTCGCCGGGCATGCGTTGATTGACGGCCTGCAGAATCGGCCACGCCGCGCGGGCTCCGGCCACCAGCAGGCCCTCGAGTAGACGTCCGGTTACCGTCAACCTCGCTCCTCCTCGTTGTGCGCGTCGCACACTGCAGTGTCGGATGGGCGGTGCAGTATAGCACCTGCGTCCTGAGCGCCGGCCTCGCATGCCGCGTTCAGATGCGCCGCGACCAGTATCATGAGCGCCTGCCGGTCCGTCTTGCCCCTCACGTCACAGGGGATGGCCGGTGCGACGACAAACGCGCGAGGCACCTTGTACGGCGCAAGCCGCGCTGCGCAGTATGCGCGAAGCGTCGCCGTACTCGGCGCCGTATCGCGCGGCACGACCACCGCGACGAGCTGTTCGCCGCGGAGCGCACTCGGCACCCCAAGGACGTGGGCAGCCGCGAGCGCTGGCATCGAGCGCAGGCACCGGGCGACCTCCTCGGGCTGAACCTTGCGCCCGGCGACGTTGACGAACGACGACACGCGCCCGGTCAGCACGAGTGCGCCAGAAGCATCGAACGTGCCGAGATCGCCTGTGAGGTACCCCTGGTCGTCGAAGCCGCCGTCGGTGTCGGAGTCGAGGGAGGCATACTGGCGCGCCACCGCCTGACCGGCGACATGGACGCGCAGGCCGCTCTCCTCGTCGGCGCCTTCGATGCGGCGCAGCGTCACCGTCACCCCTGGCATCGGCCGGCCCACCGTCGGACCCGAACCGACCGTCGGTGTGTCGTCGAACGTAATCCCGCCCGTCTCGCTCGTGCCGTAGAACGAATGCACTTTCAGGCCGAAGCGCTCGTAAAAACGTCGCTGAACGCCGTGATCGAGCGGAGCGCCGGCTGAGATGAGCCGTTCGAGGCACGGCGGCAAGCCACCCGGCGGTGGATGCTGCAGCACATGTTCGAACATGAACGGGACACCCGGCCACACGCGTACGCCATGCGCCGCCACATCGTCCACCAGCCGATGCGGCACGAACCCGTCCCGCAGGACCATTGCGGTGCCCTGCCACACCACGGGCAGCACGAGGTTCCCGAGCGCGTAGGCGTGCGACAGCGGCGTCGCCGCCAGTTGCACGTCGTCTGAACGGATGCCCATGGCCTCGACAATGTGCTGCACGTCGGCCACGAGATTGGCTTCAGTGGCCAGAATCGCCTTGGGCAGTCCGGTCGATCCCGAGGTCAACTTCATGACGGCGATGTGCTCGTAGTGAGCGGATTCGCCTGCGACCCGCCACACTGCCAAGCCGCCGGGCAATGGATCGCCGAGACAAGGTGCATCCGCGCCCATGACACCGATGAGCGCGGCGGCGCGCCATGTCGTGGCCAGGGCCAGTGCGGCGCTCACATTCGTGCCGGGATCGGCGGGCAGGAGCGGCCGCTTCGACCAGAGGCATGCGAGCAGCAGCGCAACGAATTCCGGTCGGTTGCCGACAGCCGACACGATCGGAGCCGCCGGAGGCAGGCAGGCGGCATCGAGCGCATCCCGAAAGTCTGTCGAGAGCCGCAGAAGATCCGCGGCCGTGACGATGCGGTGTTCGGCGGCGTGGATGATGAGGGGACGGCGCGGGTCGGCAGAGGCCAGACGGGAGAATCGATCGACAATCTGCGACATCTGTCAGAGGCCTGAGTGCGGACGCCGTCGGGCGTCGGCGCCGTCGAGCCGATGTGGCATGATCCCGCCATGCCGGAACCGCTCGGGGCCGACGACCTCGACCGCATCGCTGCGCGCTTGCCACACCAACCGCCGATGCGGCTGATCGAACGATTGCTCGCCGTCGATCCGGGCCGATCGGCAACCGCTCTCCGGCGGACGTCTCGAGCCGACTGGTTCTTCGACGGTCACTTTCCTGGCGCTCCCGTCGTCCCCGCAATCGTCCTGATTGAGCTCATCGCACAGACAGGGGGGCTTGCCGCGGCGTCATTGCCGGGGGCTCCGATCGGCATGCGCGTCGCCGCCGTCACGGGCTTCAAATTCCCCGCGCCAGCCGGACCCGATCTCGATTTGATCGCCACCGCTGAAGTCACAGGACGCATGGGTCCCTTAGTACGCGTCGAGGGTTCGGTGCATGCTGATGGCACGCTGGTCGCGTCCGGAGCGGTCACCCTCGCATCAGTGGAGTGATTCGTCGACTGCCTCGCTACAGACTGACGACTCCTTCGACTTCCACCAGC
>JBKPMA010000568.1:0-4467 GCA_046731935.1 Acidobacteriota bacterium | reverse complement strand
GGCCGGCTCCGCCTCGATCTCGGCCATGGCGAACAGCACGCCAGTCTGACCATCAACGAATACGAAACCCTGCTGATGCGGCATGACCTTGCTGAAGTGCTGCGGAATCCGCTGCGCTTCGCGACTGAGAAGGCGCGCAATGCGTGGACCGAGCCCCACAGCGTGCCGCAGAAGACGCTCGACTACGCGAAGTACGACTTCGTGCAGACGCTGAATCGTGTGGTGGATGTGCTCGGCCTGGGCCAGTCGCGGATCGAGCGGCTGATGGCCAAAGCGATGGGCGTGCCCGCGTCGCGGTTCCTGCGGATGAAGCGGTCGGTGAGTCTGCTGGTGTCGGACAGTCGCACGCCGGGTCAGCCGGCCGTGGTCGAAGGGACTTATCAGTCCCCCATTCTCATCCAGTGGCGCGGGGCGCCGAGCGGCACGCGCACGGTAGATGTCAGCCTGACGCGGTTCGTGTAGGGCGGTGCGCTTGGCCTTTCGTCCCTAGCTCTTAGCCTTTCGCCCCTACCCCGTAACCGCCGGTTCCCGTTCCCTCTTCCCATTTGGCGCTTGTCCGTCGAGCCAGGCGGCAATCTGTTCGCGCGTCCACTCGTGATCGTCGTTCAGGTGCACGATCATCGCGCCGATCGGAATGACTTTGTGGCAGCCGGCGGGGCACCGCTTGGAGACGTTCTCGAGGCAATGGAAAAAGCGGTCGAGCCGATGTGGAATTTCGCCGGCTACTTCTTCCGGCAGCCGGTATACGCCTTCGTAGGCCGCGCCCAGCGCACACGATCCGCCGAACGCGTCGAAGTACGCGCCATGCGCCTGCCGTGGCCGATGCTCAGCGCCTGACCGGATCGCCAGCGCAAGGGCGTGCTCATCGTGCGTCGTCTGGTTCGCCATTGGCTCCCTCGTCTCTCGGGGACGCTCTCCGGGCGCCCCGGCCCCGGGTGATTATCATGCAGAACCGCGGCCACGTGTAAGACGCCTGAAATCGGCCGTTCCCGACGCCTTCGATGCCTTTGCTCCTGACTTTTCGTGCGGAAGCGGGACGAGCCGTCCCAAGGGCGGACAGAGACCAATTCGAAGTGCGGATTACGGATTGCGGATTTCGGATTGCGGATGCGGATGCGGATGCGGATTGCGACGTTACCGGACCGACGGAACGAACACGAACACGAAAACGAAGACGACGTCTGTCCCTGACCTCTAGTCTCTAATCCTGGCTACGACGCCGCCTTCATCGCTCCCCGCGCCGGGGGGTCCGCGTCGCAGATGACGGTCAGCGCAAAGGGCTGGCCCTGCACGCCGAAGGCGAGCACCAGGCAGGCAGGCGAGAGCGTTGGCACCGGAGCGTCGTCGAACTTTTCGACACTGGGTACGTCGAGCGTTGCGTCGCGTCCCGAAGCGGTGACCGCCTGCTTGATGCGGCCGCCGACGATGTTCAGCATCTCGTAGAGGGCGTCGTCGGGCGCTTCGGTACCCATCATCGCCATCGAGAAGGCTTTCGCGCTGTCGGTATCCGCGATGAGCGTGATGACGACGTCATGAGCGTCCGCGACTGAGAGCCGGACGTCGCTGCGCACGATGGATCCGGCGGCGATGGGCGCGCCATCGGGACGGCGCTCCGCTTCCATCTTGAGGACCATGTCGAAAAGCTGCTGCACGGCGGTTCCGACACTCTCCGAGAAGCCGGGGACCAGCGCGCCGATGCCGGCGGCGGCCGAGGGCGTCGTGCCTTTCAACAGCGCATCGACTTGCCGCTCGAACTCGGCGGCCGCGAGCGTTCGCGTGATCACCGCGTCGTAGAGACCCGTCGCCCGGACCGCGTCTGCCTCGGCGGGTGGAGCGATCGCGATCAAACGGGGTTTGAGGCCGGGCTGATTGATGACTTTCGCAGCCAGGACATCGGGCTTCAGCTCCGGCAGATTGCGTCCAATGAACGCGCCGCAGATTTTGCCGCGGACGATGTGGTCGAGGGCGTCGGGTCCGCTCGCCGACTCGTGCATCTCGAAGCGCGAGCCCAGCACAGACATCACGAGCTTGCGGAGCGCCGGATCTGCGTCAGCCACGAGCACGGGACGATTCGGATCGAGCAGAGGTCCAGCTGCCGCGGGACGCGCTGGCACGAACGGCGCACTCGGTTTGAGCGCGCTCAGGACGGCCCGCAGGCGGGCCTGCGCGCGTGCCTCGGTCACCGGCTTCAGCAGGAACGTCTCGACGCCCAGGCTGATGACCTGCTTCACGGCGCGCTCGTCGTTCTCTCCGCTGAGGATGACGACCGGCAGATCGTGCGTCCTGGGCGTCTCGCGGATACGCCGCAGCGTCGTACGCCCGTCCAGCACCGGCATGTTGAGATCGAGGATGAGCAGATCGAACGTGTTCTTCGCCAGCAGCTTCAGCGCGGCGGTGCCGTTTTCGGCCTCCGTAATCGTGCAGGGCACTTCCTTCGTCAGGAAGCGCTTCAGCACGAAGCGCGTTGTCAGCTCATCGTCGCAGAGCAGGATGCGAACCATACTAATGCTGTCGCGCCTGTATCAGGCGGCGCCCTTGCCGAGTTCGGTGACGTAGTTGTTGAACGCGACGGCGAGCGCTTCGACTTCCCTCGTGAGGTCACCGTACAACGTGTTCATCATGTCGAAGTCCGGCTGCGGGGCGCGCGCCGCTTCCTCGATCGCGGCTGCGAGGTCCCGGCTGGCGCGGCCGCCCACGTTTGCGACAACGGTCTTCAACGTGTGCGCGCCGATGCGCACCTTGTTGGCGTCCTTCGATGAGAGTCCAACGTGTACGTCGCCCAGCAGACGCGTGGACTCACCGCCGAAGATGTCCCGCAGCTCGGTGAGAATATCGAGCTCCTCGCCGACGGTGTCGAGCAGATCTTCCCTGCAGAACTTTTCCGAACTGACTGGTCGCACGTCTCCTGCCTTCGAGCCTCTGAGGCCCTCGACGAGACAATCGGCGCACACGCGGCCGGCTTGAACGGCCGGAAGGCTGACGGGGAGCTGTCGGCTCAGCGACACGCGGCCGTGAACCCCTTGAACCTCTTGAACCCTTGAACCCTCGAACTTTTGAACCTCTTGGCATGTTGCACGACGGGAGCAATGCACCCGAGCCATAGCCGGCCATGCGGATTGCGGAATGATGAGCGTGGACTGCGTGGTGCGGAACGTCAGTCCCGGTGCGCGGCCACGTAGAGGCTGGGCAGCACGAGCAGGGTGACCGCCGTCGACACCGTCAGGCCGCCAATCACGGCGAGCGCCAGCGGCCGCTGCAGTTCGGCGCCGGCGCCCAGCCCGAACGCGAGTGGCGCCAAGCCGAAGACCGTGCACAAGGTGGTCATGAGGATCGGTCTGAGGCGAAGGCGTCCGGCGATCGCAATCGACGACGCCGCATCACGTCCAGCAGCGCGCTGATGCTCGGCGACATCGAGCAGCATGATGCCGTTCTTCACTACGAGACCGACGAGCAGGATGACGCCCATCGCGGACGACACGTTCAGCTCCGTGCCCGTGAGCACCAGGACGAGCAATGCGCCGCCGAGCGACAGCGGTGCGGCGCCGAGCACGAGCAGCGCCGGGATGAACGCTTCGAACTGCACCAGCAGCACGACCAGCACGAGCGCGGCCGCGATGCTCACGACGGTGAGCAGTTCCCTGAAGGCACGCTGCTGTGACGCATACTGGCCGCCGAGTTCCACGCTGTAGCCGACCGGAAGCTTCAACGCTGCGAGCCGCTTCTGCACGTCGGCGACCGTGCTGCCGAGATCGCGTCCTTCGAGACGGGCCGTGACGAGCGCCATCTGACGCAGGTTCTCGCGCATCAGCGTGGCCTGCCCGTCGGCTCGCTCCGGCTGCGCGACCGCAGCGAGCGGCACGAGCGATCCGCTCGATCCACGCAGCAGCGTGGTGCCGAGGCGCGAAGGATCGAACCGATCCCGATCGGGCAACCTGACGCGCACCGGCACTCGCCGATCGAACAGCCGCAGATCGGTCGCGACCGATCCGAGCCAGGCCGCAGAGAGCTGCCGGCCGACCTCACTCGTCGTCAATCCCACGCGCGACGCGGCGACGGGATCGATGTGCCACGTGCTTTCGGGATTGCCCTTCTGGATGCCGACGACATCCACGACGCCTGGCGTCGCGTCGAGCAGCTTTTCGATCGGCTCGGCGGCTTCCGCGAGTGTGGCTGCATCGTCGCCAAAGATCTTGACCTCCAGCGGCGTCGCCTCGCCCTCGAGATCCCCAATCATGTCCTGCAACAGCTGAACGAACTCGATCTCCGCAGCCGGCGCCGCCTGTTGAACGCGCGGCCTGAGATCGGCGATGACGTCGTCCGCGCTCTTCGATCTCGCTGAACGGGGCTTCAGCCGAACCAGGATGTCGCCCTTGGTGGCACTGGTCGCGAAGAGACCCAGCTCGGATCCGGTGCGCCGCGAAAACGACGCGATTTCTGGTGTGGACGTGAGGACGCGCTCTATACCTC
>JBKPMA010000567.1:0-4181 GCA_046731935.1 Acidobacteriota bacterium | reverse complement strand
GTTCGAGATTGCTTGCCAAACGAAGAGCGTGAGCAGGAGCGTGACGCCGCTCGCGGCCATCGCCAGCGCGGCCAGCGGATGGAGCCGTAGCGCGTGTAACACAGCATCCCAGCGTGACGGGCTATCCTCGAACAGCGTTCGCATCGCGGCATTAGACACCTGGGGCGGACGATCGGCTCCGAACGGCCATACCGCGTTCAGAGGTGAACAAAGATCCGCGATCGCCGATGATTATCTGACGTCGACCGATGCAGGAGCGCGACCAACTCACACGGCTCGAAACGGCCCTTCAGCGCGACCGCGGCACGCTGGCGATCGTGCTGGTCGCGATTCCACTCGCCGCATGGACGTGGATCGCGCTGCTGGCGCACGACATGTACGGTTCGATGCAGGGCGCATCCGCCTGGATGATGTCTCTCGAGTGGGACTGGCCGCGCGTCATCCTGTTGTGGGCGATGTGGGCGGTCATGATGACCGCGATGATGCTCCCGAGCGCAGCGCCGCTGATCCTGCTCTACGCGTCAGCGATGCGACGGAACGCTGCGGTGCAGGCGCCCGCGCGCCGCATCTACGCCCTCGCCGCGGGTTACGTGTTCGTCTGGACGCTGTTCAGCGTTGCGGCGACCGCGCTGCAGCGCGTCCTCGCCGGTCGCCTGGTGTTGACGCCGATGATGGAGCCGGCGACACCGATCGCAGGCGCTGCGATCCTCGCCATCGCCGGCGTGTACCAATTGACCCCGCTCAAACGGGCCTGCCTGCGCACCTGCCGATCGCCACTGGGGTTCATGATGCAGCGGTGGCGGGACGGTGTCGCCGCTGCCTTCCGTCTCGGCGCCGCGCACGGGACCTACTGTCTGGGCTGCTGCTGGGCGCTGATGCTGATTCTATTTGCCGGCGGCGTGATGAACCTGGTGGTCATCCTCGCGCTGACCGCGTGGGTACTGATCGAGAAGCTCGCGCCGATCGGTGAACGGACGGCAACCACGAGCGGCGTGCTCCTGCTCGCGGCGGCCGTCTGGATGGCTCTGCGCTGAGACGCCAGCTACGCGTTCGCCCAGGTGAACGGCGCGTACTGGCCGCTGTTGCGGCCGCTCTCGTCGTTCCAGACGAGACCGAGCAGATTGACCTTGCTGTGGAGCGCATGGGCCAGCGACACCCGGCTGTTGGCCGGATGACCGGTGTTGGCGAGCTCCAGCGGTGCCTGCGCGGTCGGGTCGATGCCCATCGCCGGATCCGCCGACATGCTGACGAACGCCGAGGCGGTGACCGACCATTTCGCGCCATCGCGTTCGAACCGGATCGGCGCCGACTCGACGCCCGCGAAGTTGGTGATCATCCCTGACAGCGCCGCCATCGGACCGCCCGCGCCGCCGCTCGCAATGGCTACCAGCGCGTCGCGCTGGGCCGCGCTGGCGCGATCGTCCACGATCACGCCGGCCGTCCAATTGCCTTTGCCCATCTCCTCCGGCGTGAAACCGACGACGACGAAGCCGAGGCCATCGAGGGAGACGTCGCCAAAGGCGCCTGTTTCGACCTTGAAGCTCATCGCGAAGGTGCACGAGCCTTTGCTCGGCCTGGCTTGCAGCTGTGTGAGGATGCAGGGACAGACGAAGTCGCAGCTGCACGTCTCGTAATACTGGCCGGCGACCTTCCATGCTGGTGATGCCACGTCTTTCTCCTTCCCGTCTGACTTCAATCTACACTCAGTGAGCGGCGGACACAGATCTTCCTCGAGGTCGTCGAGGTCTCCTGAACAGCGGAAATGTACACCAAGCTGGGTCAGCGTCGCAGCGTCTCATGGACGACGAGCGCGGCCGGCTCGCCGCACCGGAAGGCTGGCCGAGCTCGGGATCGCGCCACTGCTGCGTGGCGCGGGCTATCATCCAAGCCATCACGCCATGAGCCTGCAATCCGTCCGGGCCTTTCTCGCCGAGCATGCGCCTGATCTCGAGATTCTGGAGAAGTCCGCCAGCACGGCGACGGTCGCGGAGGCCGCAGACGCTCACGGCGTGCAGCCCGGACAGATTGCCAAGACACTGTCCCTCTGGCTGAAAGATGAAGTCGTGTTGCTCGTGCTGAGTGGGGACGCGAGAATCGACAATCAGAAATTCAAAACCCAGTTCAAGACCAAAGCGAAGATGCTCGACGGAGACGAGGTTCCTGAGTGGACAGGGCATCCCGTCGGCGGCGTGTCTCCGTTCGGACTGCCGCGCGCACTGAGGATCTTCGTTGACGTGACACTCAAGAAGTTCGACGACGTGCTCCCCGCAGCCGGGGCGACAAACGCCGCTGTCCGCATCGCACCCGATCGCCTCGCGCAACTCGTCCACGCCACGTGGGTCGACGTCGCGCAAGAGCGGCCTTGAGTGTCGAAAACGCGTGGTGCCCCTGGCGAGACATTGCGCGCTCCGGACCACTCCAGACCCAACCAGCGCAATCAGAAACTATCGTGTTCGTCGTTCATTCGTGCCGCAGAGCATTCAGCGGATCGACTCTGGCAGCCCGAAGGGACGGCACGACGGCCGCAAGAGCAGCGGTGAGAACAAGCAGCCCAGTACCGACTGCGACGGTCAGCGGATCCGAAGGACTGAGCCCGTACAGGAATCCCGCAAACACGCGAGCCGCCAGAAGAGACAGAGGAATACCCACCACGACGCCCGCGCCTGTGACAGCGAACGCTTTCCACAGGAACGTGCGAAGTACCTGGCTTGGTGTCGCACCCAGAGCCATTCGGGTACCAATCTCCCGCGTTCGCTGCACGACTGAGTAATTGATCATTCCGTAGAGCCCAATCGCCGCCAGAGCCGTTCCCAGAATCCCGAGCCACGATGCCAGCGTCGAGACCAGTCGCTCCTGTTGCAGCGACTCGTCAATGCGGGCTTCAATCGTCTGCACATTGAACAGCGGCACGTGCGGATCCGCCGCGTGAACGGCTCGCCGGACGTACGGCAATACTGTTTCTGAAGCAGTCGTCCTCACGTGCAACGTCATCGGGCTGTCCGGGCCCTGCGCCAGCGGCCGGTACACGATCCTCAAAACGTCTTCCCGGACGTTCACATACTTTGCGTCCTTCACGACGCCGACGACCTGCATGTCGGTTGGTCCCGCCGCTCCCTCCCCGATCCATTTGCCGATCGGGTTCTGACCCTGAAACCAGTAGTGGGCGGCCGCCTCGTTGATGATGGCCACGTTCACGCTGCCCGCTCGATCCTGCGTTCCGAAGTCGCGTCCTTCGATCAGGGGAAGTCCAATCGCGCTGAAGTATCCAGGCGTGACCGTGTTGAAGTAGGTGGTGAGATCCTCACCTGGTGCCGCCTCGTGTCCTTCCGCGTGTACCGCCGTGTTTCGAAAGCGTGTCCCGGCCGGCAAGACACCACTGAGGGAGCCATGGCTGGCGAGGCCGACGCCGACAACTCCAGGCTGCTCGCGAACGGTTCGTTGAATCAGATCGAAGAAGGAGAGGAGCCGTTCATTGCTATAGCCGCTCTTTGCCGGATCCAAAGAAGCCAGCAAGAGACCATCCTGCCGAAATCCCATCTCCGTCGTCCGGAGATTGTGAAGCGTTCGCGTAAAGAGTCCTGCGTCGACGAGGAGCATCAGCGACAGTGCGACCTGGACCGTGCTGAGCATCGCGCGAAGGCCGAATACCCTCGTCCGGCTGCCAGGTGTCGAAACGCCTGCCTTGATGGCTGACACGAGATCTGTCTTCGAGGCCACGACCGCTGGCGCGATCGCACAGAGCACGCCGGTTGCGAGCGAGATGAGCATCGCAAAGAGAAACGCTGCGCTGTTGGGCGCGAATTGCCACGACTCGGCTTGACGCGGAAGGAATACCAGCAGCGTCCAACCCAGATACAGCGATGCCAGCCAGCCCAGTCCACCGCCCACCGCGCTCGTCAGCACGGTTTCCGTGACCATCTGTCGCACGATGCGCGACCGCGTGGCGCCGATCGACAGTCGCACGGCGATCTCACGGGCTCTCGAGGTGAACCGGGCCAGCAGCAACGTCGCCACATTTGCGCACGCGATGAACAACAGCAGAAAAACGGCACTCATGAGAATGACGAGCGGCTCCGAATACTGGCCGCGGAGGAGCGAAAGGCCGCGCGGCATTGGAATCAACGCCAAGTCCTCCGCGGGCGAGCGGCCTCTGGATCGCTGCCCTTGCTGAAAATCCAACC
>JBKPMA010000566.1:0-3030 GCA_046731935.1 Acidobacteriota bacterium | reverse complement strand
GAGCAGGAAGGGACGCAGCGACTGCAGTGTTTGCTCGCGATCCCATGGACAGCCGTCCGGTGCCCTGAGCCGGCGCATGATCTCGACGAGCTGGTCGAAGCTGTCTCCTGGCGTGGGCATGGCTCCCGGCGGGCCTCCGTGACGGGGTAAGATACCTCTGTCCATGGCTGAAACGACTGAGGTTTCATTCACCGGCTTCATCATCTCGCTCGCGCACACCGCGGCCGTACACTTCGGCGATCTGCCGGAGCCGGGCGCCGATCAGCCGAGCGAGCCGAATCTGCCCGCGGCGCAACAGATCATCGACATCCTCACGCTGCTCGAACAGAAGACGCGAGGCAACCTGACCGCAGAAGAGCGCCAGGTCCTCGAACAGCTGCTCTACGAGCTCCGGATGCGTTTCGTCTCGCTGCGCGAAGATACCCCACGCATTATCCAGCCGTGACCGCGCGCGGACAGTTGACGTTCCTCGGCACCGGCACGTCTCACGGAGTGCCGATGATCGGATGCGAGTGTGCGGTCTGTCGGTCCGACGATCCGCGGGATCGGCGATCGCGTCCGTCGGTCCTGCTCGATTTGCCTCCGCTGTCGGTGCTCATCGACACGTCGACCGACCTCCGCGAACAGGCGCTCCGCTGCCGCATCCCTCGCGTGGACGCCATTCTCTTCACGCACAGTCACGCCGATCACGTGATGGGACTCGACGACGTGAGGCGGTTCAACGAATTGCAAAAGGAAGCCATCCCGTGTTTCGCGAGCGACGACACCGTGCGCGAGCTGCGGCGGACGTTCAGCTACATGTTCGACGCCAACACCGCGAAGGGCGGCGGCGTGCCGCGCATCGACCTGCACACGCTGGCGGGAGCGTTTTGCCTGGGACCGTACGAAGTGACCTCCGTACCAATCTGGCACGGGAAGCGCCGGAGTTATGGCTACCGCATCGGCGGGTTGGCCTATCTGACGGATTGCAGCGCCATACCGGAGGAGTCGTGGCCCCTGCTCGAAGGGCTGGACTGTCTCGTGCTCGATGCCCTGCGTGATCGGCCCCACCCCACGCATTTCTCGCTCGACCAGGCCCTGGCCGCCGTCGACCGCCTCCGCCCCACGCGCGCCCTGTTCACTCATATTGCGCACGATCTGCCGCATGCCGCGACCTGTGCCCGCCTGCCGGCGGGTGTGGAACTGGCATATGATGGGCTGACGCTGCAGTTTGCGCTCTGAGGGCCGGCGGCGCCGGTTTCATCTCGGTGGACGTCATCCACTTTCCAGACGATGCCCGGCCGACCCGCTGGGTGTACCCAGTGCTCGCCCTCGGCAATTTCGACGGCCTGCATCGCGGGCATATCAAGATCATCGAGCGGGTCAAACGCCGGGCGAGTGAGCGCGGAGCCACGTCCGTGGTCATGACGTTCGATCCGCATCCACCGCGCGTCGTGCGGCCGGACAAAGCACCGCCCCTCCTGATGACCAAGCCACAACGCCTCGAAGCCATCGCGCAGGCCGGCATCGACGGCACCGCGGTCGTGCGGTTCACACCCGAGCTGTCGCAGTGGGACCCGGAAATGTTCGTCCGCACGGTGCTGGTCGAGTGGCTGCGGGTCGCCGAAGTCTGGGTGGGTGCCAATTTTCTGTTCGGACGCGAACGGGCGGGGAACTTCTCGCTGCTGCGCTCGCTGGGGGCCCGGTATGGCTTCCGCGCCGAGAAGATCGATCCCGTGCGGTACAAGGAATTCGTCGTCAGCAGCACGCGCATCCGGCGCCTGATTGGCGAAGGACGGGTGGACGAGGCCGGCGCGCTGCTCGGCCATCCCTACGCGATCGACGGCACCATCATCCGCGGTGCGGAACGGGGGAGGACGCTGGGATTTCCGACGGCGAATCTGCAGACCGAGAACGAGCTGGTGCCGCCCAACGGCGTCTATGCCACGACGCTGGGCATCGACGGCGTGAACCGTCCGGCCATCACCAACATCGGCGTCCGGCCGACGTTTGGCGACGTCGTCGCGCCGGTGATCGAGACGCATATACTCGGATTCGACCGCGACCTGTACGGGGCGTCCGTGCGCCTCGGATTCGTGCAGCGGTTGCGGGACGAGCGGCCGTTCGAGGGTGTGGATGCCCTTCGCGCGCAGATCGCCGCGGACATCGACCGGGCCCGCGCGCTCTTCGAGCGCATGTCGCTGTAGGATCAGATGGCTTTGGACACGTTCACGTTCGTGATCGAGCTGCCGCCCGGCCAGGATTCGCTGGAGATGTTCCGCGAGGTGTCCGGCCTCATGTCCCGGTACATCGGACTGCCCGAGAGTGAGGCGCGCAACGCCGGCGCCGCCCTCGACAAACTGGTGGCGGAACGGCTGGCGGCCGGAGGCACGGTCGAAGTGAGATTCGCCCGGACCTCCGGGGATGCGCTGACGATCGACGTGACCGGCCCCTCCTTGCCTGGCGACGATGCGATCGCCGAAGGAGCTGGCGCCACGGCCATCGCACAGTCCGACGCTCAGCGCAGCCGCCTGCGCCTCGTCTGGACCGCCGGCCGCGACCAGTGATGCCGGCCGTCTGGTGACTCTATGCGGCTGTTCAACACGCTGACGCGGCAGGAGGAGCCCTTCGCGCCTGCCCGCGACAACACCGTGCGCATGTACACGTGCGGTCTCACGGTGTACAACCGCGGACACATCGGCAACTTCCGCACGTTCGTCTGCCTCGACGTGCTGCGCCGCGCGCTGCACCACATCAGCGGGTTCGCGGTGCACCAGGTGATGAACTTCACCGACGTCGACGATCGCACGATTGCCGGCGCCAACGCGGCCGGCCTGCCGCTTCGCGAGTACACCGATCAGTACATCGCGGCGTTTCGCGAAGACGCGGCGGCGCTCGGCCTCGAGCCGCCGGAAGAGACGCCGCGCGCAACCGACGAGGCCAATCTGCGCGCGATGTCGGATCTGGTCGCGTCGCTCACGGCGCGCGGACACACCTACGTCAGCGACGGATCCATCTACTTCCGGATCGCGACGTTCCCGCCGTACGGGC
>JBKPMA010000565.1:0-4130 GCA_046731935.1 Acidobacteriota bacterium | reverse complement strand
GCCCTCGGCTTCACGTTCTCGGGCACGGTCACGCCTGACAGGATGGCCGGCAATCTCGACATGAGCGAGTACCTGAGTGCGACGTGGACGGCGACGCGCCATCAGCGTCCCGCAGGACGATCGGATTAGACAGGTGCGCAGACTTCAGAACGCCGTCGTCTTCGTGTTCGTTTTCGTATTCGGCGCGACGGCTGGCGCGCAGCCGGCGCAGCCTGCCTACGACGTGCTGCTGCGCGGCGGTCACGTGATCGATCCGCGCAACCAGATCGATGCCGTGCGGGACGTCGCCATCAAAGATGGCAAGGTCGCCTCCGTTGCTCCTCGCATCGATCCCAAGCAGTCGGCGCTCGTGGTCAACGTGTCTGGCTTGTACGTGACGCCAGGGCTCGTGGATATCCACACGCACGTCTACGCTGGCACTGGAGAGAAGCGCTCGTACGCCGGCGACAACAGCGTCTATCCGGACGGCTTCACATTCCGCACGGGCGTCACCACGGTCGCTGATGCCGGAGGCGCTGGCTGGCGCAACTTCGAAGACTTCAACGACCGTGTCATCACGCGCGCACGCACCCGCGTCCTCGCCTTCCTCAATATCGTCGGTCACGGAATGCGCGGCGGTACGTTCGAGCAGGATCTGAACGACATGGAGGCGGCGCCTGCGGCCGAGATGGCGCGTAAGCATCGAGGAACGATCGTCGGCATCAAGACCGCGCACTACGCAGGTCCGGAGTGGACGCCAGTCGAACACGCCGTCGAAGCGGGAACGCTCGCGGATGTGCCCGTCATGGTCGACTTCGGGACCGATCATGCCGAGCGACCGCTGGCCGAGCTCCTCACGCACAAACTGCGGCCCGGCGACATCTATACCCACGTGTTCTCGGGCCTTCGTCACGAGGTCGACCCGCCCGGCCACCTGAATCAGGGCCTGTGGGACGGCCGGAAGCGCGGCGTGATCTTCGATGTCGGACACGGCGGCGGCAGTTTCTTGTGGCGTGTGGCTGTTCCGGCGATGCAGGCGAAGTTCTATCCTGATTCGATCTCGACCGATCTCCACGTCGCAAGCATGAATGCCGGAATGAAGGACATGCTCAACGTGATGAGCAAGTTCCTCGCGTTGGACATGCCCCTTGGCGACGTCGTGCTGCGATCCACGTGGAATCCGGCACGCGAGATCAAGCAAGACGGCCTCGGACATCTGTCGATTGGCGCCGTGGCGGATATTGCGGTGTTGCGGCTCGATCGCGGCGACTACGGGTTCGTAGATGTCAACGGGGCTCGCTTCCGTGGCACAGAACGGCTCGCATGCGAGCTGACACTGAAGGACGGCAAGATCGTCTACGACTTGAACGGGCGCTCGAGCCCGGATTGGAAGACCCTGCCCGTCGACTACGGACCGGTCCAGAGCCCGCGGTGAGGCGCAGAGACCGTGCCGTCGATTCCAGCTGCCACACCGCAGCGCTCAGGAGATGACGTGAAAAAATCTACACGACGCCGATTTCTGTCTCAGGCCCCCGCGGCGGTGGCCGCGGCTGCGGTAGCGGCTCCAGCCGTCGCCGGCGCGCAAGAGACCTCCGCGAAGCCGGTGAAGAAGGTGCACTGGGCCGACGGTAAGCCTCCAGAGAAGACACCTCTTTTCAGCGGCGCCGTATCGTACGGCAACCTGGTGTTCATCTCAGGCATCGGCGCTCATTTCGAGGGCGACATCAAGGCGCACACCGCGCACGTCCTCGACGAAATGAAGAAGAAGCTGGAAGAAGTCGGCTCGTCGATGGAGAAGGTGCTGAAGGTGAACGTGTACCTGAACGACCTGAAGGACTATGCCGGGATGAACGAAGTGTTCCTGGGCCGCTTCGGTCCAGAGCCAGGTGTTCGTACGACGATTGCTGCCGCCGGTGGCATCCCGGGAAACTCGCTCGTGGAAATCGACTGTATCGCGTGCATTTAGCAAGGCTCAGGGCGCAAGGCCCAGGGCTCAAGGCACAGTCAGCGGTGGCAGGGCCGTGAGCCGTGCGCCATGGGCCGTGTGCCTTGCCCTATTGAGCCAACCCGAACGCAATGATTGTAGGTCCGGCCGCAATCGCGACGTATTGGTGGTTGTCGAACACGTACGTCATCGGCGACGCCTTCCAGTGCGTGTTGGCGTCGAAGTGCCAGAGCACGGTTCCGTTCGTGGCATCGGCGGCCACGAACGCACCGCTGTCGTCGGCCACGAAGACGAGTCCTCCTGCCGTGGCGAGCGCGCCGCCCCACGAGCCGCCGCTGCCGGTTTGCGGAAGTTCCCAGGCGATCGTGCCGGTCTGGATGTCGATCGCGCGAAGCACTTTCTGTCCGGGTTCGCCCGGTGGATTTCGCGTGGACCCGCCGTAATACGACTCACCCGCAATCCACCGTCCGGGCCTCAGCACGTACACGGAGCATTTCTCGAGCGTCTGGACGTAGTACAGGCCGGTCGCTGGGTTGAAGGCCGTCGAGAACCAGTTGCTGGCGCCGTCAACTGACGGACAGACCGTCGTGCCGCTCGCGGTGGGCTCCTGGTCAGCGTTCAGCACCGGCCGTCCATCCGCGCCAATCTCGCGCGCCCAGGTCAGCTTCTTCACAAACGGCTTTGCCAGCAGCAGCGCGCCGTTCGTTCGGTCGAGCACGTAGAAGAATCCGTTCCGATTGGCGTGCAGCAGGAGTTTGCGAGGCTCGCCTCTCCACTCCGTGTCGATGAGTACGGGCGGCTGCTGCGCGTCCCAGTCCCACACATCGTGCGGCGTGTACTGAAAGTGCCATTTCAGTCTGCCCGTCGCCCCATCGAGCGCCAGGATCGAGTCCGAGTACAAGTTGTCGCCGAGCCGCTGGCTGCCGTCGTAGTCCGGACAGGGATTGCCCGTTGGCCAGAACACGGTCTTCAACTCGGGGTCGTACGTGCCGGTCAGCCATGTAGAGGCACAGGGGTGGGCAATGTCTCTGCCGCGCCAGCTCTCGGACCCTGGCTCACCGGCGCGGGCAACGGTCCAGAAGCGCCACACCTCTTTGCCAGTGGACTGATCGAATGCAGCGACGAATCCGCGGACGCCTTCGTCGCCGCCCGACACACCTGAGATCACGAGGTCGCCGATGGCGAGCGGCGCCGACGTCGCACCGTAGTTCAGGCGCCAGTCGGCCATCGGCTGGTCCCAGACGAGCGTGCCGGTGAACCGGTTGAGCGCGATGAGGTGCGCATGGTCTGTCACCATGAACAGACGATCGCCGGCGACGGCGACGCCGCGATTGATCCCGCCGCCAGCGTCACCGGCCACGCCCTTCGTGCGCGGGCGTTCATAGTGCCACAAACGTCGTCCAGAGCCCGCGTCGAGCGCATAGCACTCGTTGACGCTCGTGATGTACATCACTCCGTCGATCACGAGCGGCGTCACCTCGAGGCGCGATGCGCCGGGCAGGCTGAACATCCATCGCGGAGACAGGCGCCCGACCGTTCCGCGATTGATCTCATCGAGCGCGCTGAAGCGATTGCCTCCCAGCTGCCCGTGATACGTCGGCCAATCGGTCTGCGACGTCACGCGACGGTAGCGATCCCCGGCGCGCCGCAGCAGGTGGATCTGGCCGTCGCTCGACCGCAGCTGCAACTCGCTCGTCGATCGATTGAGCACGCGTCCTTCGAGCGTGTCGCCGTTCTCCATTTGTGCACGCTCGGACGGCTCGTCGTGGCTCGCGGCAGGCGTGAATGTTCGCAGCAGGGGAAGGAGCGCGCGCAGCTGCGCGTCAGTCACCGCTGCGCCGGGCATGCCTTTCTGCGGTAGGCCTGTTCGGATCAGCTGCGCGAGCTCGTTGTCGGATCGCCGCCTGACACCGGCGACGATGTCGGGCGCGAATTCACCGCCGTGACCATCGCCGCCATGGCAGCGGGCGCAGAGCCGTTCGTACTGTGCCCGTCCGGCAGGCGCGGGTTGTCCCCTGGGCGCGGCCAGAAACGAGAGCGCGCACGCGCCCATGACAACGACACCCTTCATGCGGACTAAGTGTAACGGTCTTCGGGCTTCAGTCTACGGGTCTACGGTCTACGGTCTTCGGTCTTCGGACCACGGACAATGGACGTAAACTGCGGACCGTAAACTGTAGCCGGCCTTGAGCCCGTAGCCGTCGCC
>JBKPMA010000564.1:0-8559 GCA_046731935.1 Acidobacteriota bacterium | reverse complement strand
ATTTCGCCCTGCTGCGTCGCGTACGGGATGATGCACATCTCGGTGCGGCGGAAGTCGTAGTTGAACAGATCCTGGAACCACATGCCGGCAATGAACAGGAAGTTCCAGCGATCCGACCGCCGCTTCTCGATGTCCTGCTTCGTCCGGTCGCCGGTGACCTTGCCGTAGTTCTTTCCCGTCGCCCCGAAGGTCTTGTCGAACTTCTTCAGCAGGTCGCCAATTTTGAAATGCGTCGGCGCCTGGAACGGGTCGTAGTTCCGGAGCAGCGCCAGCGTCATGCCGACGATCGATCCCCACTTGCCGCGTGCGGCGTCATTGACGGCCGCGACGTCCTTGGCCAGCTGGTCGGCTTTCAGAAACGCCGTCACGGGCACGGCTTCCTTCGTTTCCTTGTCGATCATCACGGCCATGCCGATGCCGCAGTTCGGGTGGCAGCCGCACGTCAATTGGCCCCAATCGCGGTCGGGCCCGTGCACGAGGTCCGCCCAGTCCGTGAACGTGGACATGAACGAGATCGGGAACCAGTCGCGGAGCGGCTCGCCGATGCCCGTCTGATTCTTCGTGTCGTGCGCGAGGTGCGACAGCGTGTAGCGCTGCGCCGACCGGCGCTCGGGCGTCACTTCCTCGTCGCGGCCCGTGAACGACACCGGCTGGAACGACAGGAAGTTGATCTTCTTCGGATTGTCGAGCGCGAACTCGATGACCCGTCCGACCTGCTCGTTGTTGACGCCGTTGACGATCGTGATGACCGGAACGATGTCGACACCCGCGTTCCACAGGTTCTCGATCGCCCGCAGCTTGACGTCGAACAGATTGCCGACGCGGCGATGCGAGTTGGCCGCGTTGCCGACGCCGTCGAACTGGAGGTACGCGTAGCGCAGACCGGCTTCGGCCGCTTCCCGCGCGAACTCCGGGCTCTTGGCGAACTCGATGCCGTTGGTCGCCGCCTGCACGCTGTTGTAGCCCACCTTACGGGCGTACCGGACCGCGTCCAGGAAGTACGGCGAGATCGTGGGCTCCCCGCCCGAGAACTGCACCGACATCTGGCGCTTCGGCTTGATCGTGATGGCGTTGTCGAGGACGGTCTTGATGTCCTCCCAGCTCAGCTCGTGGACGAACCCGACCTGGTTGGCGTCCATGAAGCACGGGTCGCACATCATGTTGCAGCGATTGGTGAGGTCGACCGTCAGGACCGAACCCCGGCCGTACTTCACCGTGCTGCTGCCATGGTTGTGCAGCTTCTCGTCGTTGTGCGCCTGGATGTCGCGCCCGGGGAACGACTCCTCGAGGTGCTTGAACATCGCCGGATCGATGGCCATGACGTCTTCGAAGTGCCCATGGAGAGGGCAGTCCTTGATCATCAGGATCTTGCCGTCGCGCTCGACGATGGTGGCCTTGATTTCGCCCACCTTCTCGGTCAGCAGAATCGAGACGTCCTGCCGCCCGTCGAGAATGGCCTGCCGCGCTTCGCGCACGCAGGTGGGGCAGAGCGAGTCGGTCTCACGCGGCCATCCGAGCGGCGGCTTGGTCTTCTGCCACGACTTCAAGAGGGGCTTGTCGGACCAGCGCGGCGTGAAAGACGGGTTCTGGCTGATCTTGTTGGCAACTGAGAACACTTGCCAGAGGCCATTGGCCGCCACGGCCATTCCCTTCTCCACGTACTTAATAGGCGCGTGCATCGTCTGTCGTCTCCTTGGACCCGTCTGAGCGCTTGGAACCGTCGGCTTCATACGCCGGCACGCCCGTCGGGACGGTATGGACCATCGCCATTTTATGGAGGATATCCGCCCGGGAGGCTGACTTTCAGGGAACGGGCATTAGGGGCAGCGAATGGGCGGGGAAGTCAGCGGGCGGCGGGCAAAGCCGCCCGGCCGGCGTCTGGTCTTCGGTCTACTGACTGCAGTCTCCGGTCGTGCCCGTGGACTGCAGACCGCAGACTGCAGACCGTTTAGGGCACCGCCACCGTCTCCGTCCCCTTCGTCCAGTAGAGCGAACGCGACGAGCGCGATGAGGCTGCCGATGACGGGCCGCATGGATGGTCTCCAAGGCTACAGGCTACAGGCTACGGGCTACGGGCTACAGGCTGCGAACGACGGACTACGAACTACGGACTACGAACTACGAACTACGAACTACGGTTACTGTCTACAGTCTGCCGCTCAACCGGAAGACTGAAGACCGAAGACCGAAGACTGAAGCCGAAGCCCGAAGCCCGAAGACTGAAGACCGAAGGCCGAAGACCGAAGACTGTTGTTCGTCCACCAGGGCCCTTGACAGTCGTCCTCCGTGGGAGGACAGTCGTGGCGTACACGCGCGTTCGGCCACCCCGCGCACTGTGTCCCTCTGAGGAGGGTGTCATGACGCCGACCGTTCCCCGCCTCAACTCTCGCGTACTCGCCGTGTTCCTCCTGCTCGCCATGCCGGCGCTCGGCATCGGCGTAGCTGTGGTGCTTGCCCTCGGTCATCAGCGACTCAGCGCAAGCTACGGCCACCATCTCGAACAGCTGGCCCAGCAGACCGCTGCAGGGGTGGATGCCTACGTCTACCGCCGGATGGTCGACGTGTCGCTGCTCGCGCGGACGCCCGAGTTGCGGCGGCAAGCCGCGCAGGCCTCGGCGCGGCCGATGGACGCTGCCGCCGTCGCGGCGCTCGATCGCGAGTGGGAGCAACCGGCCTCGGGCAAGACCGAGTCTGCGCTTCTGGCGAACGACGCCTCGACCTTTCTCGCGGACCTCGTGGCCCACGATCGCATCTACCGCGAGCTGCTCCTCACCGACGTCGAGGGCCGGCTCGTCGCCGCCTCGGGCCGCACCAGTGACTACTTCCAGGGAGACGAGGACTGGTGGACCGCCGCACGCAACGACGGGCGGCGCGGTCGCGTCAGTCTGACCGACGTGCGATGGGACAAGAGCGCCGGGATCCATGCCATCGAGATCGCCGTGCCGGTGCCTGCGCCTGGTTCCGGCGAGCTCGCCGGTGTCTTGAAGGCCGTCACCGACAGCCGGGAGATGCTGGCGCTCATTGGCAGCGTCCAGCTCGGCGACACCGGAACGGCAACGCTCCTGCGCCGCGATGGATCGATCGTTTTCGGGCGCGGCAACACTGGTGAGAACGAGCGATTCTGGGCCGCCAGCGCAGTGCGCACGCGCATGGAGACCGAGCGGCAGGCGGGCGCCATCGGCGGCACCTTTTTCGACGCCACGCGGAACGACGGCACCCCGTACCTCATCGGGCTCGCCGACAGTCAACTCGCGTCCAGCTATCCGAACGTCTCGTGGGTCATCGCCGTCTCTCAGGCGCGCGAGGAGTTGCTGGCACCGATGAGCGTCGTCGGGTGGTATCTGCTCGCACTGGTCGGGGCGTTGGCCATCGCGGTGCTTGCCTTCGCGCTGTGGTTGTCAGTGCGGCTTGCCGCGCCGCAGGTGGACATCGACATGCACCTCGTGCAGCATCCGGCCGTCACGCACGTGGGCGAGCTCTCGTCCAGAGAGATGCCCGGCGACAGGATCCCTGGGTAGTTCGACCAATGACGATTGACGAATGACGATTGACGAATGATTGACGATTGGCGAATAGCCCCGTCGGTGCAGCGGGATCGCCCGCCAAGCCTTTGCGTCGCGGATTCTCCACTCTTCATTCGTCAATCTGCAATCATCAGTGTCCCTGTCGCAGCGTGATCGTCTCGACTTTGAGGATGTTCGTCTTCGGGTAGAGGACGCCTCGCACGGTGACACGCTCACCGGCGAATTGCTCCGGTGTCTGCTGGTCGCTCAGCGTGTACATCGTCTTGGCATCGATGACGAGCGCGTAGCGCACCCCTCGCCCGTGCTTCACGCATTCGACGATGCATTTGGGGTCGGGCGTGATGCCCATCGGCGTGTGATTGATCCCGCACATCGTTTCAGAGATGACGCCGGAATAGACCTTCGACCGGGTGGGCGTCTGCGCCGAGACGGCCGCGACGGTTGCAAGCACGATGCAGAGAGAGAAGAACCGTTGCACGGGAACCTCCCGAGCTAGTCGGCGCGAGCCAATGCCTGCTTGAGACCGAAGTGCCATCGCCACACTTCGTAGATGGCCGGATACACGACGAGCTCCAGAATGAATGAAGTAAAGATCCCACCAACCATCGGGGCGGCGATGCGCCGCATCACGTCGGCGCCGGCGCCCACGGACCACATGATCGGCACCAGCCCCAGGAACATCGTCGCAACCGTCATGAACTTTGGTCGGATGCGTTTGACCGCGCCCTGGAGCACCGCCGACTGGAGGCCGGCGTAGGATGTCAGCCGTCCCTCGCGTCGCGCTTCCTCGTACGCGAGATCGAGGTAGAGCAGCATGAAGACGCCGGTCTCGGCGTCCACACCGAGCAGCGCGATGAGGCCAACCCACACCCCGATGCTCATGTTGTAGCCGAGCGCGTAGAGCAGCCAGATGGCGCCAACCGCAGAGAACGGTACGGCCAGGATGATGATGAGCGTCTTGGCCATCGATCGGGTGTTCAGGTACAGCAGGAGCAGAACGAGTCCCAGTGTCAGCGGTACCACGATGCCGAGACGCTCGCGTACTCGCTCCATCGCCTCGTACTGGCCGCTCCACACAAGCGTGTAGCCCGGCGGCAGGGTTATCGATCCGACCACGCGCCTGGCGTCGTCCACGTAGCTGCCGACATCCCGATCGGCGACGTCCACGTACACGTAGCCGTTCAGCATCCCGTTCTCGTCGCGCAGCATCGCCGGTCCGCTCACCAGGCGCACGTCAGCGAGCTGGCCGATCGGGACCTGTGTGCGACCGTCGGTGGTCGGCACCGCGACCTGCTTCAGCCGCTCGATGTCGCTGCGATAGTCTCGGAAGTACCGCACGTTGACCGAGTAGCGCTCCCGGCCCTCTACCGTCGTCGTAACGGTGTCCCCACCAATGGCGGTCATCACGACCATCTGCGCGTCGTCGACGGCGAGGCCGTAGCGCGCGAGCTCGTCACGGTTCCAGACGAAGTCGAGGAAGTAGCCGCCTGAGGTGCGTTCGGCGAAGACGCTTCTCGTGCCGCGGACCGATGGCAGGGTCCGCTCGATGGCGGTGCCGATCCGCTCGATCTCTTTGATGTCGCTGCCGTAGATCTTGATGCCCACGGGCGTCCGGATGCCGGTCGTCAGCATGTCGATGCGCGCCTTGATCGGCATCGTCCAGGCATTGGTCACGCCTGGCAGCTTGAGGGCGTCGTTCATCTGCGCGACGAGCTGTTCGGTCGAAAGGCGATCGCTGGTCGCGCGGCGGAGCACGGGGATCAGCCAGGCTGGCGCCCAGTCCGAGTACCACGTCGGGACGCTGCGCCACTCGTCGTGCGGCTTGAGGACGATCGTGGTTTCCATCATCGAGAGCGGCGCCGGATCGGTGGAGGTCTCGGCGCGGCCGGCCTTGCCGAGCACCCGCTCGACCTCTGGGAAGCGCCTGATGATCCGGTCCTGGATCTGCAGGAGACGCTGCGCCTCCGTCACCGAGATGCCAGGCAGCGTCGTCGGCATGTAGAGGAGCGTACCTTCGTCGAGCGGGGGCATGAACTCCGAACCCAGACGCTGGTAGATCGGGATCGTCACGGCGACGACAGCCAACGCGGCAGCGATGACAACCCACTTCCACCGCAGCGACCAGCGGCACACCGGCTCGTACGCACGAATGAGAACGCGGCTGATCGGGTGCGATTCCTCCCCATGGATCCGGCCGACCAGCACGGCGTTGGCGGCGCGTGCCAGCCACGCCGGACGGAAGGAGAACTGCCGCACGTGCGTGAACAGCAGCCGCATCGCGGGATCCAGCGTGATGGCGAGGACCGCTGCCACGATCATCGAGAAGTTCTTCGTGTAGGCGAGCGGCCGGAACAGCCGCCCTTCCTGCGCCTCGAGCGTCAGCACGGGCAGGAATGAGACGGCGATCACGAGCAGCGCGAAGAAGCTCGGACCTCCAACCTCTTTGACCGCGTCGATGACCACACGGTGATAGTCCTCTTTTCGTCCGGTGCGGTCCCAGATCTCGAGCTTCTTGTGCGTCTGCTCGACGACGACAATGGCGGCGTCGACCATCGCGCCGACGGCGATCGCGATCCCGCCGAGCGACATGATGTTCGACGAAATGCCGAACAGGCGCATCGGGATGAAGGAGATCGTAACCGCTACCGGGATCGTCACGATCGGAATGATGGCGCTCGGGACGTGCCAGAGAAAGACGAGGATGACCAGCGCAACGATGGCGAGCTCTTCGAGCAGCGTGTGTTTCAGGTTCTCGATCGAGCGGAGAATCAACTCGGAGCGGTCGTAGGTGGTGACTACCTTGACGCCGGCGGGCAGCGAGGGCTCGAGATCCTTCAACTTCGCCTTGACGCGTTCGATGACCCGAAGCGCGTTCTCACCTTGCCGCATGACAATGATGCCGGTGACCGCGTCGCCCGTGCCGTCGAGATCCGTCACCCCACGCCTCAGGTCCGGTCCCAGCGTGACGGTGCCAACGTCTCGCACACGGATGGCCGAACCGGTGTCGGAACGCGTGAGGACGATGTTCCCGAGATCGTCTGCGGACCTCGCGTAACCGCGCCCGCGCACCATATATTCGGCACCCGAGAACTCGACCAGACGTCCACCCACATCGTTGTTGCCCGATCGCACGGCCTCGACGACCTTGCCGACAGGGATGTTGAACGCGCGCAGGCGGTTCGGATCGACCTGGACCTGATACTGCCGGACGAAACCGCCGAGGGGTGCGACCTCCGCGACACCAGGCACCGCCTTGAGGTAATAGCGCAGATACCAGTCCTGGTACGACCGCAGCTCGTCGAGCCCTCGACGGCCCGTCGTGTCAACCAGCGCGTACTGGAACACCCAACCGACACCTGAGGCATCAGGTCCAAGCTCGGTGCGTACACCCTGCGGCAGCCGCGGCAGTACACCCGACAGGTACTCCATGGTTCGCGACCGCGCCCAGTAGATGTCGGTACCTTCTTCGAAGATGACGTAGACGTAGGAGTAGCCGAAGTCCGAGAAGCCCCGGACGTCCTTGACGCGAGGCCCGCCGAGCATTGCCGTGACGATGGGGTACGTCACCTGGTCTTCGACGATGTCGGGGCTGCGATCCCACCGCGAGTAGACGATGACTTGTGTGTCACTCAGGTCAGGGATGGCGTCGAGCGGCACCGTGCGCATCGACCATGCCCCGGCGGCAACCGCAGCCCCCACCAGGATGAGGACGAGTAACCGGTTCCGGGCAGAGAACTCGATGACACGGTTAATCATGGCGCGGCCCCGCGTTCGGTGCGGCATCGCTGCCAGGCGCGTGAGCGGAAGACGGCGGAGCGCCCATGCCGGCGGCCGCCGCTGTCAACTGGCTTTCCGAATCCACCAGGAATGTGCCCGACGCTACGACGCGCTCGCCGGCGGTCAGGCCCGAGAGGATCGTCACGCGATCGCCTCTACGCTCGCCGGCCCGTACGATGCGGGGCTCGAGATATCCATTGCCTCGATCGACGAAGACCGTCTGTCGCCCGCCTGTGTCCAAGACGGCCTCGGCAGGCACGGTAAGCCGTTCCGCCTGTGCGACGCCGATATCGACGTTGACGTACATGTTCGGTTTCAGCTTCAGGCCCGGGTTGGGCACATCGAGCCGCACCTTCAGCGCGCGTGTCGTGGGGTCGACCAACGGTTGGACGTAATTGATGCGCGCCGTCAGCGATGCCTGACCGGCATACGACAAGGTGACCTTCGCGGTAGCACCGAGCGCGACGAACGCGCTATCGGATTCGAAGACGTCGGCGAGCACCCAGACGTGCGACAGATCGACGATTGTGTAGAGATCGCTCTCTGGAGTGACGCGCTGGTTCGGGAAGGCGTTGCGCTCGGTGACGTATCCGCTGACCGGCGACTGCACGGACACGCTGCGGATCGGCACGCCGGTGGCGAGCACCTGGTCGATCTGCGCATCGCTCAGGTCGAACAGCTGCAACCGCCGCCGCGAGGCCGCGAACAAGGCGTCGCCGTGGCGCGCCGCTTCGTCGAGCGGGCCGGCGGCCATGGTCGTGCGCGCCCGTGCGGCGAGCAGCAGCTCCTGCTCCGACGCGAGCATCTCGGGGCTGTACACAGTTAGCAGCGGCTGGCCTTTGTGCACGACGTCGCCTGTGAAATCGACGAGCACCCGTTCGATCCAGCCCTCCACTCGCGTGTGCACGTGCGCGATCCGCGTCTCGTCCGCCGTCACCTGGCCAACGGTCCGCATCTGCCGCATCCCTCGCTCGACGGCGACGTCGGCGAACTTCACGCCGATCATCTGCTGCCGTTCCGGCGTGATCCGTACCATGCCGGCAGGCAGGGGGAGCGGCGTCTCCGCATAAACGGGCTCAAGCTCATTTCCGGTTTCGGGGTTGAGACCAGGAACGCTGGCTCGATAGAGTGGCGCCTTCGGGTCGCGGTAATAGAGCACTTTAGGCGGCGCAACACCCGATGCCGGCGGCGCGTCGCTCGCGTCGCCGTAGACGGGTTCGAGGGTCATGCCGCAATCGGGAGCGATTCCTGGCCTGTC